>NZ_JBITWA010000007.1:0-101743 GCF_044543425.1 Bacillus sp. NPDC077411
ATCAAACTCTCCAATAAAGTTAGTTTGTCTAGCATCATAAATAAAAATTGACGTTTCACGTTGTTTGTTTCGTTCAGTTTTCAAAGAACTTATCCGCCGCTCAATTGCGACTTCCTCATGTTAACATCTTTATTTTTTGATGTCAACACTGTTTTTCACTTCTTTTTCATTTCGCTTTCTGCTCTTGTGCAGCAGCGACGTTTATTAATATAGCATGCTCCTTATAGATGGTCAATACCTTTTATAAAAAATTCTACATCCTAATTAAACACCTCAAAATACATAAAAAAGGCCTAGATACCTTTAATCATCCAAAAATTCAGAATTCTATGTTATATTATCATTATAGGAAGGTGAAAGAGATGAGCATTAAATACTCAAATAAAATCAATAAGATTAGAACTTTTGCATTAAGTTTAGTATTTATTGGACTTTTCATTGCATACTTAGGCGTTTTTTTTCGAGAAAACATTCTTGTTATGACAATTTTTATGATGGTCGGGTTTTTCTCCGTCATCGCTAGTACTGTTGTTTATTTTTGGATTGGTATGCTATCAACAAAAACCGTTCAAGTTGTTTGTCCGTCTTGTAACAAACCAACAAAAATACTTGGACGAGTTGATGCTTGTATGCATTGTAACCAGCCGCTCACACTTGATCGAAGGTTAGAAGGAAAAGAATTCGATGAAAAATACAATCGAAAGGGTTACAAAATGTAACGGAAAGCCTACATTTATTTTCTATAAGGCTTTATTAAATGATAATGTTGATATCTGATGAAAAGGAAAAGGATCGATTCAGCCCTTTTCTGATTTCTACTTCAACTAACCGACGCTTTAGTTGAAGTAGCCTTTTAATTAATCATCCCATTTAGTAATTGCATAAAAAATTTCTTTTGGATTGGGGTCGTGTTCCAAATATCCTCCATAGCGAAAAACTAGAACACCATAGCTAAAATCTTGACTAATAATCCATATATCATCATTGTTAATACATTGCCATAGAATACTAAAGTTCTTTATCGCCCATTTTCCGTTAACAAGAAATATTGGACTGTCATCTATCCCCAAAAATAAATAAACTAGGTTTTCTTCAATATCTATCCCTTCCACATAATGAATAACCTCTTGTTCCCAACTAAATTCCTTTCTGAAATTACTATAATTAATTACAAAATCCCATTTATGTAATTCAAAGTTCCATTTCTCGTGGACCTTATTAAGGATTGTTTCTAATTCCGGAGATGTAATTACATCACTTTTTTCTATAACAGTTGACATATCTTTGGTTAGTAAACTCATTAATTTATATCTCTGGCTCTTTTGTTGAGCTATTTTTAACTTTTGTTTTAAACGCGCCTTTCGTTCATCCATAATGGCACCCCGTTACTGTTAATCGCATTATATCTTCATTTAAATAAAAGTTTATTAATTCTTTTTTATTGTATTAAACTACATCGTTAGCTTAACAAAAAAATCAACAGCAGTCTTTAACAGAGCCTTTTATAAAAAAAAGAGCTGACTTGAAACGTCAGCTCCTTAATCAATCTTATTACTTATTACAATCTTGACAAACACCGTAAATTTCTAAACGGTGACTATTGATTACAAAACCCGTTGCTTTCGCGGCTTCGTTCTCAATCTCCTCTAGATCTGCATACGGAAAATCAACAATTTTGCCACATTTTTCGCAAATCACGTGATAATGTTGACTTGTAACGTAATCAAATCTGCTAGAGGCATCACCATAGGTAAGCTCTTTTACAAGCCCTACTTCTTTAAATACGCGTAAGTTATTATAAACTGTTGCAACACTCATATTTGGAAACTTACCTTCTAATGCTTTATAAATCTCATCCGCTGTTGGATGCATCATAGATTCCACAAGGTACTCTAAAATAGCATGACGCTGTGGAGTAATGCGTACACCCGTATTTTTCAACATTTCCAGCGCTTCTTTTAATTCTTCTTTGACCACCGTCATGCACCCCGATTCTATACGGATTATTATTTTATAATTCTTATAAAGAGTGTACTCCTTTTCCTTCCACTCGTCAACATTTCTACTATAACTATGTATTTTATTCTTTAACTTATTTCAAATTTAATAAACAGTGTAAACATAGTTAATGTGGGCGCCAGCAGCAGCCACCTCCCACTTCAAAGATATCCAAAAAGAAAAAAGATTAATTAAAGAATAAAGTTTCACTTTATTTTTAGATGATCCTACTTCTTTTTATACACTTACACGAAAAAAGTGCGAGAAAAACTCGCACATGAAAAACTATCATCTGAGGAGGTATGCCCTACACTGTTAACATATGAAAAATTCCCAAAAGTGTATAGTCATATGCCTTGTAATATTTCATTAATTATTTTATTCTGCGTAAATTTCTATTTGTACCTACTGTCTCGTTTACTTTAGCATTTACAGGCCCATTATAAATTTTCTTTAACAAATTCCAACGCTTCTTCTACATGGCCCTTAACTTTAACTTTTCTCCATTCTTTCACTAACTGTCCTTCTTTATCAACTATAAATGTCGATCTTTCAATTCCCATGTACTCTTTTCCAAAGTTTCTCTTAAGCTTCCACACATCATACATTTCTGCAACTGTATGATCTTCATCAGCTAACAGCAAAAATGGCAAATTATATTTTTCGATAAATTTCTCGTGTCGCTGCAAAGAGTCTGTACTTATCCCTAAAATTACACACTCTAACTCTCCAAAGGCTACATGATGATTACGAAAATCACACGCTTCAGTTGTACACCCTGGTGTCATATCTTTCGGATAAAAGTAAATTACAACGTGTTTCCCTCGAAAATCAGCTAATTTTACTTGCTCTCCGTTACTTGCTGTTAGCGTGAAATCCGGTGCCATTTGTCCTACTGCAACCATGTAAAATCACTCCTTCTCTTTTGCTTCCACTATATCAAATATCCTATCATTTTTCATTTTCCATAACTGTCCGCACAACAAATGCAAATGGCATCGTATATCCAATTAACGCTTCTACAATTGCAATCCAACGGCCAATTCCAATAGGAGTTACATCACCATATCCAACTGATAACAACGTAATTGCACTAAAATATAAACATATTTCTACAAGTGCAAATGAGTGATTCATTACTATCTTCCCATCTTCTTCTAATACCGAAAATCCACTTTCTTCTAAAACAACATAACTAAGCGCAAATGCAATTAGTACCGTTGTATAAATAAGAAATAACGAAATCAGATTATACAAAGAGAAAAAACGGTTTGATTCTCCTGCCGAACTCCATAGCAATTGTATACTTCGTAATACAGCAATCGCAGCAATCAATAAAATAATCACCCACAACATGTCCTCCACCTCATTTTATTTGTATGAGGACAAAAGATGATTTATCCCATATGAACCCTCTTAGTCTAAAGATGAAATAGATTAATTTCCAGCACCGCGATATCGCTTTACCCCTAAATTCCAAACGGAAAACCCGATTAAAAAACAAATAACCCCAACAATCGGTGTTACAAATGCATAGGAGTTCCATTCAGTTTTTCCTAAAAAGTAAGATGCCGGATACACACCAACAAAAGCAAACGGTAATACAAACGTTAAAACAAAACGAATAACGCGATTATAAATATTAACAGGATAACGTCCGTAGTTTCCGATGTTATACATGAGCGGCATAATAGAACTTCTTGCATCTGACCAAAAGCCAATGCTTGCAAGCGTTACGAAAATCCCACCATACACGAGTGCACCGCCTATTACCATCAATATAAATAGAAAGAAATCATACCAATGAAATGTTAATTGAAGCTGCAGTGCAGCATATCCCATTACGCCAAAACCGGTTATTGCACCAAGAAGCGATTCCAATTCCATTCGTTCTAAGATCACTTGAAACAAACTATGAATAGGACGTGTTAAAATTCGGTCCATTTCCCCTTTTACAATATAACGATCATTAAAATCCCATATATTAAAGAACGAAGAGAAAATCGCAAACGGAACCAAGAAAAAACCATAAATAAAGATAACTTCTTCCCTGTTCCATCCTTTTAGCGCTTGCGTATGTCCAAATACAACAAGGATAAAAATTAAGTTTACTGCTTGTAACAATAAATCAGATAGCAAACCAACAATAAAATCCCCGCGATATTCCAACTTCGTTTTTATATATTGACTTGCATATTGTAAAAACAAATTAAAATATAACATGACTTCATCATCCCCCTTGCACAATCAGCCGTTTTCTCGCTGTTTTCCACATCATAACAATTGGAATAATGAGAAGCACTGCCCATATGATTTGAAATAGTAAAGCTTTATAAATCGCCTCACCTTGCATTCCTTCTGAGAAAATCATACTAGGAATATAACTAATCGCTTGAAACGGCAAAAACGTCATTACTTTTTGCGCCCATAGCGGATAGAAGCTAATCGGAAGTAATAACCCTGAAAACAAGTCAATAACAACGCGTTTTGCATACATAATTCCATTATTATTAAATAAGAAAAATGTTAACATTCCTGTCATTAAATTAATTTGTGTATTGATGATAAAACTAAATAATAATGATAGGAAAAAGTACAACCACGTTTGGAAATTTGTTGTAATTTGCAGTGAAAATAACAATGTAACGATGACCATACCTGGGATAGAGAAGAAAGCAAATCGAAAAATCCCTTCTCCTAATCCTTGCATTACTTTCATACCTAAATAGTTATATGGACGAATTAATTCAACTGCAACCCGTCCTTCCTTAATTTCCATCGCAATCTCCCGATCAATATTATTAAAATAAAATGCACGGGCCATCCAGGCAATTGCAATGTATGTCGTCATTTGTGTAACCGATAAACTTTCAATATTTTCTTTTCCGCTATAAATGGCTTGCCATAAGAAATAATATGCTCCGATATTAATTGTATAAATAATAATACCGCTATAATAATTTGTTCGATACGCAAGCATCATTAAAAACCGAACGCGAATCATTTCAATATACTTACCCATGAATCATGCCCTCTTCATAAATATTACGAATGATTTCTTCTGTAGAAACTTCATTAATTTTTAAGTCTTTAATTGCAAAAGATTGCACAACTTTTGATATAAGAGTTGAAATCATAACTTCTTCATTTGGGATCTTAGCAATCCATGTAGTTTGTTCTTTTCCTTGTGACCAAACTACATTATTATCAGGCATTAACATCGCAAGTTGCTGATAAGAAACAGAGGTTACAAATTGAAAATGAATTTCTTTTTCTGCTCCCCATTGCGAACGAAGCTTGTCTAAAGATCCGTCATACATTATTTTTCCTTCATCTAACATGACAACACGATCACAAAGTGCTTCAATATCCGTAATGTCATGCGTCGTTAATAAAATTGTTGTTTTATATCGTTCATTCATTTCTTTTAGAAAATCACGGATTTTTAATTTAACGAGGACATCAAGACCGATTGTCGGTTCATCTAAAAACAATAGCGGCGGATTATGAATTAAAGCTGCCGCTAGTTCACAGCGCATCCGTTGTCCGAGCGATAACTTCCGAACTGGTTTATCCAATAAAGGACCAATATCTAATGTTTCAATTACATGCTCCATATGTTCTTTATACTCTGCATCAGATACACCATATACTTTTTTTAACAAACGAAATGATTCTTGCACAGCAATATCCCACCAAAGCTGCGAGCGTTGACCAAACACAACACCAATTGTTTTCACAAACTCTTCCCTTTGTTTGTGAGGATTCATGCCATTCACAGTAATTTGTCCAGCAGTCGGTGTCAAAATACCTGTTAGCATTTTAATCGTAGTGGACTTACCAGCGCCATTTTCTCCAATATACCCAACCATCTCTCCTTGCTTTACAGTAAACGAAATATCATTTACTGCTGGGACAATTTTATAATTACGATTTAATAAATCTCGAAACGCTCCTTTTAATCCTGAGCGGCTTGAATACGATATAAATTCTTTTCGTAAATCTTTTACTTCAATAACCGTCTCCATTACGATTCTCCTTTCTATCTTCCACTCTAGTAAACAATATCTTTCCTTGTTATACGCCTAACTATATATTTTTCGACATATAAATCATTGCTATATAGCAATGCAAAATGACTCCCACTCGCTTGATCCCTTTGTTTTAAACCAGGCATGTGGCAGAAAAAGGCCCTGACCGCTTCTATGCACAGCCAGATGCTCTCGTCCTCCTCTAAAAAGAAAGGTTTTTTATATAATCATCAATTCGATAGTGAAAGTTTCTGTTTAGCACAACGAATAGTTTACCCAACAGTAGCAACTTGTACAAACAATACGTCTTTTCCAAAAACGTGTTAAAATAATACATAGATTTTTGTAAGGAGATGAATTTTCATGAAGTTCACAAAGTCAGAAGAACTACATAAAGATGCTTTAGAACATATCGTTGGTGGTGTAAACAGTCCTTCTCGCTCTTATAAAGCAGTTGGCGGCGGTTCACCAGTTGCAATGGAGCGCGGTCAAGGTGCTTACTTTTGGGACGTGGACGGCAACAAATATATCGATTATTTAGCAGCATACGGACCGATTATTACAGGTCATGCTCATCCACATGTAACAGAAGCGATTAAAGTCGCTGCCGAAAATGGGGTGTTATACGGAACACCAACAGCTTTAGAAGTAAAATTTGCAAAAATGCTAAAAGAAGCTATACCCGCGATGGATAAAGTACGTTTTGTAAACTCAGGAACAGAAGCTGTTATGACAACAATCCGCGTTGCTCGCGCTTATACAGGACGCACAAAAATTATGAAATTTGCGGGTTGCTACCATGGACATTCGGACTTAGTTCTTGTAGCAGCAGGCTCTGGTCCTTCTACACTTGGTACTCCTGATTCTGCTGGTGTACCACAAAGTATTGCCCAAGAAGTGATTACAGTTCCTTTTAATAATGTAGATACATTAAAAGAAGCTTTAGATAAATGGGGACATGAAGTTGCCGCAATTCTTGTAGAGCCAATCGTTGGAAACTTCGGTATCGTTGAACCAAAACCAGGCTTCCTTGAAAAAGTGAATGAACTTGTTCATGCAGCAGGTGCGTTAGTTATTTATGATGAGGTTATTACAGCTTTCCGCTTTATGTATGGCGGCGCTCAAGATTTACTTGAAGTAACACCAGACTTAACTGCACTTGGCAAAATAATCGGCGGTGGCCTTCCAATTGGTGCTTACGGCGGGAAAAAAGAAATTATGGAGCAAGTTGCGCCGCTCGGTCCTGCGTATCAAGCAGGTACAATGGCCGGAAACCCAGCTTCTATGGCTGCTGGTATCGCATGCTTAGAGGTACTTAAGCAAGAAGGAGTATATGAAAAACTAGATGAACTTGGAGCAATGCTTGAAAAAGGTATTCTAGAACAAGCAACTGCACATAACATCGATATTACAGTAAATCGCCTAAAAGGTGCTTTAACAGTATACTTTACAAAAGATAAGATCGAAGACTACGATGCTGCACAAAATACAGATGGTGAAACGTTTGGTAAGTTTTTCAAACTCATGCTTCACGAAGGAATTAACTTAGCACCATCTAAATATGAAGCATGGTTCTTAACTACAGAACATACAAAAGAAGACATTGAATACACAATTGAAGCTGTTGGCAGAGCATTTGCTGCTTTAAAATAAAATTTTTCATAAACAACAAAATACACTACCCTCTTTAATAGGAATAAAATAAAAAAACAGAGGTAACACTCTGTTTTTTTATTTTTACTATTTCATAAATCACACATCAATAGTATAATTATTCATAATTATCTGTTTTAATTTCAGATACAAATTGGTTCAACTAATCAATAGTGGGGATGAAGAACCCCTCACTGATGGAAGTTTCACTTTATTATGTTTAATACAAGGTGTTGTACACCTTGAATATTTTGATTATTCCAAATTCAAAAAGAGGAGGGATTGACGGATGCCGGGTACAACAAATAAATGGACACCGTCTTCATTTCAAAATTATGCAAATGCAGAACATGATGCATGTGGAATCGTTTCCGTAATGGAAAAACAAAATATTCCAACGAAAGAAAACATCGATCTTTGTATACAATCTCTTGTAAAAATGAATCACCGTGCTGGATTTATTAATAACGAAGGCGATGGAATCGGAATTCATATCGATCTTCCTAAAGCACTTTGGGAAGAAAAATTAACTAAATATGGTTATAACCCAACATTAGTGAACCATCCTCACTTTATCGTTGGACATTTTTTTCTACATCAAAAACAAGACACACATGCCTTACAAAATGATATCCGTTCCTTACTACAGAGAGAAAATTTAACGATTATATTTGAAACTAGCGCCGTAACTAACTCTAATGCCCTTGGACCTCTTGGTAAACAAGAAGAACCGCTATTTTGGCAAATTGCTGTTATTCCAAAAAATCAACATGAACAGATTGATCAATTACTATTCTCGCTAACGATAGAAATCGAAAAAAATGAAGCAATTCATGTTGCGTCATTTAGTCCTAATTATGTTGTTTATAAGGTACTCGGAGCTGGGGATACACTTGTATCATATTACGCTGACCTGCGTCATCCACTTATTGCATCTACAATGACTCTTGGACATAACCGCTATTCTACTAATACATTATCTAATTTTTTTCGTGTTCAACCATTTAGCATCCTTGGACATAATGGAGAAATTAATACTATTGCTAAGCTGCGAGATCAAGCTGAAATGATTGATGTGTCCCTTGCAATTGGAGGCAGCGACTCTCAAGACTTAAATCGTACGCTAGAAACACTTCTCACCCATTACAACTATAGTTTATTCGAAGCAATGGATATATTATTTCCACCAATTATTAATGAAATTAAATTATACAAGCCGCATATGCAAGACTTATATACGTATATACGTGAAGCATGGGGACATTTTGCTCAAGGACCGGCTGGAATTATTTCACGACATAAAGATGAAGCTGTTTTTAGCGTCGACTCCCTTGGTTTACGCCCCGTTTGGAAAGTAGAAACGGAAAGCTCTTATATTTTTTCCTCTGAACCAGGTGTTATTTCTCCGGCTGAATACATGGCAGAACCAAAATCACTTGCTCCAGGGGAAAAAGTAGGCCTAAAGCGAAACGCGAAGGGTGATCTTATTTTATACGAATACGATGCATACCAAAAAGAAGTATATGCACGTATGAAACAACGAATTGAATTTACCGATTATCGCTACCACCTACATGTTCCGCCAACAGATGAATTAGATAACCTTGTTTCAATTACAGAAGTAAAAACAGAGCAATACGCGGCTTTTGGCTGGGACCGAGAACATATTCAGCTTCTCGAACAAATGGCTAAAAAAGGCGCTGAACCAATTCGTTCCCTCGGGCATGATGCCCCCCTTGCAGCACTCGATACAGGAAGACAAAATATTGCTGATTTTATAAAGGAAAGCGTTGCTGTTGTAACAAATCCTGCAATTGATCGCGACCGGGAAGTAGAGCATTTTTCGACGCGTACAATTGTAGGGAAACGACCAACTCTGTATACAGCAAACGAACAACCATTCATTGTAGAACTTCCAAGCCCTATTATCTTAGAAGGCACATTGGGGCAACAAGCTGCAGGGCATCTAGACACAGTATCTTATGAACAACTCATACGGCTATTTGCTCTACACAGCACGGTTTATAAAGTATCTGGAACGTTTACAGAAGATGAAACTTTAGGTGCGGCACTCAATCGCCTTGGGACAGAAGCTGTAGCAGCAATAAAAAAAGGTACATCACTTCTTATCATTGATGATGCAAAAGCTCATCAAAACAATCAGTTATGGATTGATCCGCACTTAATTACAGCCAAAGTTCATCAAGAGCTCGTGAAGCATAAACTCCGCCGTAATTGTGCAATTGCCGTACGTTCGGGAGCACTTCGCTCTTTACACGACATTGTAACTTTATATGGTTTAGGAGCAGATGTTATCAATCCATACCTTACATTTGCAACAGTAAACGATGAAACAGAAACGCCTCTTCTCAATTTATATAACGCATTGAATAAAGGAATTGAAAAAGTGATTTCAACACTTGGAATTCATGAATTACGCGGCTATGGTCGCCTCTTCTCTTCCATTGGTCTACACGAAGAAATTGCACAGATATTGGATATTACGAATTTCCTTGGATCTAGTAGGTTGGCTTTTTCGCTACAAGCACTAGCAGAAGATGCAAAAGTCCGGGCAATCGATTATACAAATGAAAAAGCAAACATACGAAAAACATTTCATCTATTCCCGCGCATTTGGAAAGCGATTGGAGATATTTCCAAGGGAAATGCATACGATGACTACCGTGAAAAACTGGATGAATTAGAAGAAAAAAATCCAACAGCAATTCGTCACCTTATAAAAATAAAAGAAACAAATCATAAAACACCAATTGAAAAAGTCTCAATTGCAGTAAAAAATCATAGTCTACCATTTATTATTAGTTCGATGTCATTTGGCTCACAAAATGAAATTGCCTTCCGCGCATATGCCGAAGCCGCTGATCGATTAAATATGATTAGTTTAAACGGTGAAGGCGGCGAAATTAAAGATATGATCGGTAAATATCCACATACACGCGGGCAACAGATTGCATCAGGACGTTTTGGTGTCAACGCTGAACTCCTCAATTCATCTAACTTAATTGAAATTAAAATTGGGCAAGGAGCAAAACCAGGAGAAGGCGGACATTTACCGGGGTCAAAAGTAACAGCAAAAATTGCAGAAGCGCGAAATGCAACAATTGGTTCGGATTTAATCTCTCCTTCCAATAACCATGACATTTATTCAATTGAAGATTTAGCCCAAATCATTACTGAAATTAAAACTGCCAACCAACATGCGAAAGTAGCTGTTAAAGTTCCTGTTGTCCCTAATATCGGAACCATTGCAGTAGGTATCGCTAAAGCTGGTGCTGACTTTATTAACATTAGCGGTTTCGATGGCGGGACAGGTGCCGCACGTATTCATGCCCTGCAGCACGTTGGTCTTCCTGTTGAAATTGGTGTAAAAGCTGCTCATAACGCGCTGTTAGAAGCTGGGATGAGAGAGCGTGTAGAAATTTGGGCTGACGGCGGCATCCGCAGCGCTGCAGATGCATTAAAAATTATGCTTCTTGGTGCAAACCGCATTGGCTTCGGTACACTTTCTATGATTGCAATCGGTTGTACGACATGCCGCGGCTGTCATTTAGATACTTGTCATGTCGGGATTGCAACGCAAATCGAATCAGAAGCACAAGCGAAAGAACATGGCCTGCGCCGCTTCGTACCACGAAATTTCGAAAGTGCTGTAGAAGGATTGTTACATTTATTCACAGCTTTCGGAACAGAACTAAAACGATTAACGGGACAGCTTGGCCATATCAACTTACAAGAAATTGTCGGTCGTTCTGATTTATTGGAACAAACACACGGCCAGCATTTACTAAATTTACATTACTTATTACAAACATTAGAAGATGTAACATACAATGCCGTGCAAACAACAGCGCATCAAGAATGTAGCAAGGCTCATTATTCCATTGCATCTAAAGAACTTATTCATGTCGGCGTCGATCAACGTGTTATGGGGGGCATGGAATCTTGCTACCGTATTCGCAGTAAACTATATGAAAATCGTGTATTAGATCCCGTCACATTAAAATACACAAATGGATCTGTTCCCGGAAATGGTCTAGGCGCCTATAATAGTGAAAATCTCTTCATTCACGTCAATGGCGGCGCACAAGATGGCATTGGAAAAACAGCTTTTGGCGGTGGTATTTACATTACAAAAACAAAAGGAAAAGGAAAAGATGGTAAATACTATAACGGTTCTGTTGGAAAGGGATTCGGATACGGAGCACAAAAAGGCGCATTATATATACAAGGAAACGCTGACGCTAGAGCAGGGATTCGTCTATCAGGAGCTGATATGATTATTGGTGGAAAAATGACAAAACCACTTCCGAAAGAAGAACATGGAAATATCGGTGTTCACGCTAATATAAAAGGATTTGCTTTTGAGTATATGACAAACGGCCGCGCGCTCGTCCTCGGTGACCCTGGACCGTGGATTTGTGCCGGAATGACAGGTGGAGTTGTATACTTGCGTCATCTTCCTGATTTTGGATTAACAGAACAATCATTAAGACGACGAATTGCAAAAGGAGCGAATGTTACTATTCGTCCACTCAGCAAAATAGGAGAATCTGATGTGAAAGAGCTATTATTAGACTATCTTCGTATATTAAATGAACATGAACAATACGAAGAAGTCGCTCTTCTCTCACCTTTGTTAACCAATCTAAATTCTCATTTCTTCGAAGTAATTCCAACAAAAGAGCAAGCCGATCCATCTGTTTCAACAGAGTAAACCAAAAGAATAAATTGAAACTTTATTCAGTGGGGGTTTTCTTCATCCCCCACTAATTATCAGCCCTCACCAATCGGGCGCATGCCAGCAGTTTATCTCCCACCTAACTTCTTAAGAAAAGCGGAAGTGGCTCGTTCAGAATGTGAGGAGGATGGAGCTTCTGACGTAGAGGGGGGTTTTTCCTCGTAGGAAGAAGCGAAGCCACCGAACATTCTAGCCACTGAAGCTGGACAATGCTTTCGCTGAATTTTGAGGTGGGAATATTACTGCCCACGAATAGTGGGATAACAGTTTTTTCATTGACGCCTTTTGATTCTCATAGTACTCTATAACAAATCAAAAAAACCTGCTGAAGTTCAGCAGGTTTTTTCATTAAAATACTACTTGCTAACATAAGTTAATGAATGTATAGTATCATATTGTACATTCATTCTGACAAGGAAGAAAGGATATAAAAAAAAAGTATGAAACTTGGTGCTCGCGTTTTAAAAACGGGTATTGCCATTACATTAGCTTTATTTATATGTTTGCTGCTTGAATTACCGAGCCCTGTATTTGCGGGAATCTCAGCAATTTTTGCTGTACAGCCTTCTGTGTACCGCTCATATTTAACAGCTCTAGAACAAATTCAAGCAAATGTGATGGGGGCAATTTTTGCCATTGTCTTTGTGTTTGCCTTCGGAAGTAATCCTTTTATTATTGGATTAACGTGTATATTAGTTATTGCACTCGCTTTAAAATTACATCTAGAAAATACAATTTCCATTGCGCTCGTAACTGTTATTGCCATTATGGAATATCAAGGAGCAAATTTCTTTGATTTTGCCCTATTACGATTCGCAACAATTATGGTTGGGATTATTGCGGCATCTCTCGTAAACTTAATATTTATGCCGCCAAAATACGAAACAAAGCTTTATCATAAAATCGTGGATAATACAGAAGAAATTGTAAAGTGGATTCGAATGAGTAGTAGGCAAGCATCTGATTTCACAACATTGAAAACAGATATTGACCGTATGAAAGAAAAAATGATTCGTCTAAATCATTACTATTTGCTGTATAAAGAAGAAAGAAGTTATACCAAAAAAGTACAAGTTGCTAAAATTCGTAAACTAGTCCTATTTAGACAAATGTTAGCAACAACAAGTCGCGCTTTAAGTACATTAAAGGCGCTCCATCGAACAGAGAACGAGTTACGATATATGCCAGAATCATTTCAAGAATCGATTCAAAATGAGCTGGATTCATTAACTCATTATCATGAGCAAGTATTACTCAAATTTATTGGGAAAGCAAAGAAACAACAATCTGTTGAAATTCTTGACGAAGTTTCTGTTGGTAAACAACAATTAATTGATATATTTATGAACTATCAAAATAAAGATGATGAAGAAAGCTATCGAATATGGCTTCACCTGTTTCCTCTCGTTTCAGCTATTATTAATTATAGCGAGGAAGTAGAACATTTAGATTTACTTGTAGACAGTTTCTATACGTACCATAACCCAGAAAATGAACTACAAATTCATGAAAAACAAGAGGACGAATGAAAAACGACCCTTTCCTATTACGAAGGGGTCGTTTCTTTTATATGTTGAATTTGATATAAATTATAATAATAACCGCGTTTTTGCATTAATTGCTGATGCGAACCCTTTTCTTTTATTTCACCATCCTCTAAATAAATGATTGTATCTACGTGTGTAATTGTCGATAATCGATGCGCAATAATAATTGTAGTTCGATCAGCAGCTAACGTTTGCAGCGCTTCTTGAATATAACGTTCATTTTCTAAATCCAGCGCAGATGTAGCTTCGTCTAAAATCAGCAATGACGGATTTTTTAAAAATACACGCGCAATGGCGATGCGCTGCCTTTGCCCACCAGACAATTTTACACCTCTTTCTCCAACAACCGTTTCATATCCATCTGGTAAATTCACAATAAAATCATGAATATGTGCAGCTTTAGCTGCTTCTACTACCTCTTCATCCGTTGCTTCAGGCCTTCCATATAAAATATTTGCTCTAATTGTATCGCTAAATAAAATGTTATCTTGCAAGACAAGACCAATATGGCTGCGTAAATTCCGAACATTGTAATTTCTAACATCTACCTTATCTACATAAATTGTCCCTTTAGAAACGTCGTAAAAACGCGGAATCAAACTTGCAAGTGACGACTTTCCACCCCCGCTTAAACCGACAAGTGCTACTTTTTCACCTGGTGAAATAGACAAAGAAATATTTCGGAGTACATCTTGTTCATATTCATTGTAGCGAAATGAAACACCCTCAAATACAACCTCGCCGCGCATGGACCTCTTCGTAATAGCATCTGGACAATCTATAATATCATATTCTTCATCTAATAATTCAAAAACACGATCCATGGAGGCAAAAGCTTGTGTAAGCGTTGTCGAAGAGTTTACAAGACGACGCAACGGACTATATAAACTATCCATGTATCCAACAAAAGCTACCATTGTACCGAGCGTTAACGATCCATGAATGACTTCATAGGCAGAAAAAGCGATTACGATTAAAGGTCCTAGATCCGTTAACGTGTTTACGGTAGAAAATGTCCTTGCTGTCCAGCTCGTATGTGCTAATGCCTTCGTTAAGAACTTGCTGTTCTTCTCTTGAAATTTTTCTTTTTCATACTCCTCTAAAGCAAAACTTCGTGTCACTTGCATACCTTGAATACGCTCATGTAAATATCCTTGCATCGTCGCTAACGCTTGTGAACGCTCACGTGTTAATGTTCGAAGGCGACTAAAAAAATATTTGACTGCAACTACATAAACGGGTAATACAAGTAAAGAAACAAGCGTTAATTTCATATTCATCGAAAACATAACCGCAATTGCAATAAAAATCGTTGCTGTATCAAGCCATACATTCATTAATCCCGTAATAACGAAGTCTTTCGTCTGCTCAACATCATTTATCACACGTGAAATAATTTCGCCAGTCTTCGTATTGGAATAATAACGTAAACTTAATCTTTGTAAGTGCGCAAAAATATGCTTTCTCAAATCATACAACACTGCATTTCCAATACGCTGCGCAAAGTATTGACGATAATATTCAATGGGAGGACGTAATACCGCAAAAATAAACAATGCAATCCCGGTAGCTACAAATAATTGAGATGTTTTCTGTTCTATTGAACTTCCTCCTTGAATAATATCATCAATAATATACTTTAATAACCACGGCATAATAAGCGGAATACCAAATTTAATAAGACCTATTACGATAGTAATCGTAATGAGCCACTGATATGGCTTTACAAATTGTAGATACCGTTTTATTCCTTTCATGCCACTCCCCCTCATGTTAAAAGGACAAAACCTGCTGGATGCCCGAGCAGGTTTTTCTTTAATCTCTATACATTAAATATCGTTCATACCACATATCAATAAAATCAGGAGCAAATGGCCCCTTTCGCTGATGAATCCATTGCGTTAAATACTCAACGTTTCTCTTTAATATAGTGTCAATTACAGGTGGGTAATTCATAAGCTCACGATGTTTTTCATACTCATCTTCATCTAACAACGTATAGGTCATATCTGGATACACTTTAATGTCTAAATCATAGTCAATATATTTTAATGCTTCATAATCATAGGCAAATGGCGAACTTAAATTACAATAGTAGTACACACCTTCCTGCCTTAGCATGCCAATAATATTAAACCAATAATTTGAATGAAAATAACAAACAGCCGGTTCACGAGTAATCCACGTGCGCCCATCAGCTTCTGTTACGACAGTGCGATCATTTGCTCCAATAACACAACTTTGTGTCCCTTTTAAAACTATTGTCTCTTCCCACATTCTATGAATAGAACCATTATGTTTATAACTATGTATTTGTATTTTTTCTCCTTCTTTGGGAAACCCCATACTTTCTCCCTTCTTTCGTCGTGAAAGCTCTTCTAAAGTTGTTATTTGAGATACAGTGCCTTTTTTATTTCTTTTTCAAACATATTGAGCCGAATTCACTTTTCTTTTTATTATAACGTTTCTGTCGAAATTTTAAAACAAAAGAGCCGATTCATGAAATCGTCTCTTCGTTCGAAAGCATCTTCTCATTTTCAAAAGAATGAATCACCGCTGCTGTTTGTTGCTCAAATTTCAACTGTAAACCTTTTAATGCTCTTTCTGTTTTTTGAATTTCTTGGCGAATAAAATAGAGTTCCTTCACATCTTGCTGATTCCTTTCAAGGTGTTGATATTTTTCTAAATGAACTTGTAACTTTAATAATTCATCCATCGTCCGTAATTGTTCTTCAACCAGTTCATCAAACAGTTTCATTCCATCCCCCCCTAAAAATACTATTACATATTTTCGAATAAAGCCGTATCTTCTCCTTTGACTACATTTGTTGACTTATTAGAAGTTATGTCGGCTCACATAAAAGTAAAATTATGAAAACATAACAAAGAAAAAACACTTCCCTTACATTAGAGAAGTGTTTTTTGTTATTGATTCGTACTAAGATTTTTTTGCTGCTGATTTTGCATTTTGTTGTTTTACTGCTTGTACATTTGTTTCAGTTGCAAACTCTGTACCATAGCCAGCACTTGCACTTTGAGCGCTAACGCTAGAAGCTTGTGATTTTTTAGCTTCTGCTTGTGCATTTTGTTGTCTTACTTCTTGTGCATTTGTTTCAGAAGCAAATTCTGTTCCAAAACCTGCGCTTTGAATGCTAGCACCAGAAGTTGTTTTACCTAAACTTTGTTGTTTTTTGTTCATCTTTCTCACCTCCACAACAAATAATGTAACCATCCTTGACTGAACCTATCCGTTAAAAATACGAAAAGAAAAATATTTTTTACGTATACAGACAAAAACATTCATTCAAACTAATGATGATGGAGGTGCTGCACAATGCATGTTGGACGTGATATGACAGAGTTATCAATGACTCCGAAAGATCAATGGAATCAAGAAGAACTCGCTTATTTTCATCATTCCTTACAACAAATGATGCCCTACTTAAATGTAGAAGGCCAAACTATTTATAAAGAAATTGTAAAAGAAATTGAAGCACGCGGTGGTTTACAAAAAAACGAAGCTAGTTGGACCAATGGCACATAAAGTGAAACTTTAATCAGTGGGGGTTTTCTTCATCCCCCACTGATTATTAGTTGAACCAATCGGGCTTTTATGGGCAGTTTATCTCCCACCTACCTTCTTTGCTTTTGCTGAATTTTGAGGTGGGGGTATTACTGCCCACGAATAGCGGGATAAATTTCTTACGATTTTAAAAAACGTGTTCCCTAACTTGGGAACACGTTCCATCTCCTACCTTTCTTACCTGTTGTAAAGGACCAAACTGGTGAAGTTACTTGACCACCATATCGGTCTTCGACTTTCATATACCATTGATACGTCGTATTTTCCTTTAAGTTCTCCCATTTTACTTTTGCGTTGCGCCAATTTGCTACAAAATTATCTTTACCAATTACTTCATTCGTGTACACGTTTACTTCTACATAATCTGTTGCAACTTGTTTTATCGCAGGTTTCAAATCAACGTCTAATTCAAATTCATCTTTTCCTGGATACTCTTCTGGTTTATAAAAATTATATTCATTTAAATATGGAGAGTACGTTTTGATATACATTTTGTTTGCGGTTGTATCAAATTGCAAAAGACGCATATAACCTTGTCCACCCTCTGGACCACCTTGATAATCCGCTAACATTTGATATACTTTACGATCTGCGATTCCGTCCCCATTATCATCAATTTCATCAACTAATGTCTCACTATCATGATAATGTCCGCTCAACACAGCTAACACATTTTTATTCGGTTTAACTACTTCATTAAAAATTTTGTCGCCAATCGGACTACGATTACCTGATACAAGTAAATATTCGTGGAATGATAAAATTACTTTTCGATTTGGATATTTCTGCAATACTTCCTTCATCCATTGAATATCTTCATCTGTAATGCCCCATCCCATATACATCATAATAAAATCGTTACCTTTTGCTGAAATCAAATCATAGTGTCCACGGTTATCCTTATAACTTTCACCGTAAAATGCCTTATCTTTAAAACGCCAGTCCCCAAAATATTTTGAGTATGCTGTATAGTCCTCATCTTTATGATTTACATCATGATTCCCAGCCAACACACCATACGGTACTTTCGCATTCTCAAGTACTTTCATATATTCATCTGCACGCTGCCATTGAAATTCTTGATATGACTTATCAACAAGGTCTCCCGTATGGAACACATATTTAATATTTAATGGATCTTTTTGCGCAGCAATCCAATCAACCTGACTTTTATAAATATGTGGATAACTTTCGGAATAATACTGTGTATCAGACATCCATACAAATGTGTAATCAAACTTATTTGGTGAACTTGGAATTTGGTCTTGCACGATAACACTTACTTTTTGATCTTTTACATATTCTTTTGCTAATACAGCACCTTTTAATTCAAAATCCTTGTCTCCAGCAATTTTCGATATAAGTTCTGTCCACTTATTTGTCATATAGTTCCAAGCATACATTGTAACTTTTCTTCCTTCTAGAGAACGACCATACCACTTTACTTCTACCGTATCATCATTTCTCACATCATCAGCAACTGTTACATCAAAGCGATGGTACGGGAATTTCTCTGTTGATTCCGTTGTATAATATTTCCCATCTTTTTTACTAACTTTACTTAGCTGATCTTGGTCAAAGCTTTTCTCACCATTTACAGCAAATGCTTGTGGTGGCTCTTGCTCTATTGCATTTTCGGTAATTTTCATATGATCTGTTTCATTCGGCTTATACGAATACCCTTTATAAAATGTTGCCTTCATTGCATCATTTGTTGGATCAATTACTTTCGCTTCAAGTGTCGGACTCGTATTCACATTTTCCTCTCCGTCTTTAGGTGCAATCGGAGTAGGATCTGTTGGATTTTCTGCCCAGGTTTCAAACATAACTGTCTTTTCTTGACGATTCCCTACTTGGTCCTCCGCCTCCACATGTAGCTCATGCTTTCCTGCTGCTAATTGTGCAGATGATGTTTCGTACGGAGTTATAATCTCTTTACCGTCCAATATAACTTTTTTATTTTTTACTCCTGCTATATCATCCGTAACTGTTACATCGATTGGAATTTTCCCTTTATATTTTTTTTCGTTCTGTACCGTAGTAGAAATCTGTGGTGGTGTGTTATCAACTTTTACATTCGCAATGACTTCTTTATTTACCCCATCTTGCACTGCAATTCGATGATTTCCATCCTTTTCTTGTTTTGTATCCCATAAATACGCGTTCGAAATAAATTTGTCTTCCGGAACCTGGAATCCGAACGTAAATACTGGTGTTGATGTATCTCCATCACCAACTGATAACTCCTGATTTGGATTTGCAAAGTTCGGATCATATAAAGTCGTTCCATCCGCTAATACAAGGCGAACATTTTTCAAATAAAAATCATCTTTGTTCTCTTCCACTCGATCATCAAATGGAGACGTTTTTGTGCCAGATCGAATATCAATTTTGAACGGTTCATTATATTTAATTTTTGATTGATCAATTTTTACAGTTAATGTGACATAATCACTATACGTATCATCAAATACACGCAACACTTCATTTCCAATTGTGACTGCGTTTTTAAAATACAAGTCAGTTTGTTTTACATCGAAAGCAAAATAGGCAGGCTTCTCTAGAGCACGATATGTGTTCGTCTCTACTTTCTTTCCGTCCACTAAAAGAGAAAGCTGTTCAGACCCAACCGACGAAGAGGTTCCTTTTAATAAAACTTGATTTGCGACCACTTCATCATCTTTTACATTAAGACGAAGAGGGCCTTTATCTTTCTCACTAGCTATTTGCACTGCGTACATATCACTTTTTACTACATGTAAGCCATCAGAAGCTTCCAAGTAATATGTTATTTTCTCTTTTCCAATTAATTCAGGTGAGTAAATGGTATAATAATATTTTTTATCTACACGATTCTCTACTAAATTTTCAACTTTATATTCTGCATTAGGATTCGTTTTGTAATATAATTTCACACTTTTAACTTGTTCGTTATCAAGAACAGAAAAACTCAATTTATGATCTTGAAATTCAGAAATTAGCCCTTCTGCCGGTTCATGTGAAATTGTCGGCGGAATTGCATCTGCCTTCAAAGCAACTCGTTCAGCCGGTACTTGCCCTTCGAATACAGTTCCAGGAGATGCATTATGCTCTGCACTACTAATCTTTTGCATCATTTGTGAGCCATCTTGAGGATAGCGATATAAAATTCCCTTATTTGCTTTCACATCAGCTTGGTTTGCTTGATCATTGTAGTAGGCAGCTGCAATTTCTTTCCCCGTCTTTGTTGCAACGACAATGCCACGGGCACTTCCATTCGCCATTCCATTTGAGTATATTCTAACAATATTTTTATTTTCTACTAAGTTCACTCCAAATTGTTTATTAAAATCAGCTACATTCTTCTCATTATTTTCACCATTTATAATCCAAAATACGAGAGATTGCCCTGATGGAATTACAACATCATCTGGAGTGGATCCCCAAATGAGATCCCCCTCTGGTCCTTCAGATGGATAACGATACCGAATTGTATAATCCTTAAAATTAAGATCCTGCTCGCTATTGTTATACACTTCAATAAATTCATATCCATCTGCTTTCCCAACATTCGTCGTGTCTGGCGTCACTTCGGTAATCAAAAATGGCGGTACGCTTTGCGGATCTATTTTTTTATGCTCTATTTTTGTTTCATAGGATTTTTCAATTGTTTCTTGATTACCTTGCACGACAATTTTATAGAATAATGAGTTTCCCCATAGCTCTTTTTGAGGAATTGTCACCTTATAAATATCGCTATTTCCTTCTTTATTCATCTGCAATTTTTTGTGTGTTAATTTGCCATCTTGAGTATATAAAACGGCTACATTTTCCCCAACTTTAATCGTTGCAGTAATAATTAGATCCTTTGCTTCGGTATGAGTAGGTGATGCTGTATGCTCAATCGTAACGCCAACTTGATCTGATTGTTTTACTGGCTCTAACGGTACTTGAAATGGTATTTGCACAACAGGTGTTCCTTTTTCAAACAAACCTACTTTTTGCATTTCAACACTTTCAGGCTTGTATGCATAAGCAACACTCTGACCAACCTTTACATCCGATTTTTCATATGTTGCAGATGATAAAACTGTTCCGTACTTATCAGCAAATTGAATGGTTCTTCCAGCACTATTAGACATCCCATCTGATTCAATTTGAAGTACTTGTTCTTCAGTTATATTTCCACCGTACGCTTGAATAAAATCTTGTTTTGATACCCCTGCATTTCCTTCATTTTTAATCCAAAACACTCTCGTTTCTTTTGATGGGATTGTTGCATTTTCTGTGAAATTCCAATCTTCACTTCCAGTTTCTGAATACTGATAAATAAGTTTATAATCTTTCAATTGTATTGCTTCACTTGAATTATTGTATATCTCTATAAATTCATATCCATCTTTCCCATTTACATTTATCGTATCTGGCATTAGCTCAGTAATCATAACTGGCCTATTCTTTGTATAATCTTCTACTTGATGCTGAACAGTACTTACATATTGTTCTTTTTCTGGAAAGGTAATAACCTTTCCACCCTGTTCAATTTCAAACCAATATGTAAACGTATCAGACCAAATATCTGACTTTTGAACAACAGTGGAGTACCGATTATTCTCACCTTTATTCATTTTCAGTTTTTTCACTAACAAACCGGAGGCACTACGATATACAAGGTTTACTTTTGCCTCATCGTATGTACTTGCTAACTGAAGTTCAATCGGTAAATCCTCATGTGCATTAATTTTCACTTTAGGTACATGCGCTGTTTCTTGTAATGGCTTTTCTTTTTGATTATTATCTTTTTGTGCAGGCTCTAGTTGTTTGGAGTTTGGCTGGACTGCCTCTTTTTGTGTGGATTCTGTAGATGCTTTTTCTTTTTTGTGTGATTGGAATGTAGTGTAAGTCCCAGGGGATGGTATTTCATTTTTTATTTCTTTCTTTGTTTCTTTCCAAAAAGAATGAATTGATATATCTTTATTCTCTTTTCTTGTTTCAATGACATCTACCGTTTTATTTTTCTCATTCGTTACTTCAATCCTAATTTGTTTATCACTTAAATCCTCAGTAGCAAATAAAACTTGATCTTCCTTTATTTCTGTCTTATAGCGCTCATTAATCTCATTAACTGTTTTATTTCCAAATAAGATTAACTTCGTTTCTTTTGGTTGTACAGATTGCTTTTCATTTTCCTCTTTAAATTTTAGCACTTTTCCATTGACCTTCAGTTGAACATTCTTCATATCCATAACTTTCGTCGATAAGTTATACAATTCGATATAGCGTAGATCATCTGTATAATGAACTTCTGAAATAAAAGCTTGCTGATTTTGTTCCTTCTCCTCAGCAAGAGTGACATAGCCTGACCCAGCTAATGTTTGAAGCAAGAAAGTTGCTACAATTGCTGAACGGATTGCTTTTTTAAACATTTTCTATCCCCCTTTACATTTTTCATTACAGCTTTCATTGTATTTGTCATTTGTTAAGAAAATATGAAATATTTGTAAGAAATTGTTATATTTATGTCGAAAAAAACTCCAACCATTATGGTTGGAGTTTTTTGACACATTCTTCAAAAATTGTTCGATGTGATTTCGAAATTGGTAATTGTTCAAATTCTTGGATCGTTATCATCTTTAAACGATCTGCTTCAGTAATGGTTCCTGTTACGGTGCCGTAAAATACAAATATATCCCACGTTCTATGAGTAAATGTATGCTGGACATTCATGGCATACTCATCAATAGAAACGGAAAGAGAAAACTTCTCTTTCATATAGTCTGTAAATTGTTGTTTATGATTACGGATACCTTCTCCAATTTCTACATTAGGAAATTCCCACATGTTAGCAAGTAATCCTGTACTCTCTCTTTTATTAACTACATATTTACCATCTTCTGTACGCAGGACACCGGCAACAAGCGGCACCATTTTCGGCGCCTTTGCTTTACTTTTTACTGGCAACTCCTTTTGTACTCCTTCTGCAAACGCGCGGCAATGTTCCCGAACAGGACAGAGAAGACAAGATGGGTTTTTAGGAATACAAATAAGTGCCCCTAGTTCCATCAGCCCTTGGTTAAAATAAGATGGATTTTCTTTTGAAATGATTTGACGAACAACATCTTCAAATACTTTACGTGTTTTTGGTTTTGCAATATCATCCCAAATTGACAAAATACGTGATAATACACGCATCACATTTCCATCAACAGCCGGCTCTGGAATCCCGTAAGCGATACTTAAAATTGCCCCTTTTGTATAGGGTCCTACACCTTTTAACTTTTCAATTTGTTTTACATCACTAGGAACCTTTCCACCATATTGTTCTTTTACTTCTTTTACGGCAGTGTGTAAATTACGTGCTCTCGAGTAATAACCAAGTCCTTCCCACGCTTTTAACACTTCTTCATCCTCAGCATTAGCTAACGCTTCTAACGTTGGAAACTTTTCCATGAAGTTTGCGTAATATGGTTTTACAGCTTCAACCCGCGTTTGCTGAAGCATAATTTCCGAAACCCAAACACGATACGGATCTTTATTCATACGCCATGGTAAATCACGCTGTTCTGTTTCAAACCAACTGATTAAATCATGCCGAAATTTTTCTATGTTAAAGTCATCTAATATCTCAAGCTTCAAACTTGATCCCCCTCATTTTTGCATATACGTACTATTATAAAGAATTTAGGAGAAAATTTAAGTAAGTAGTTGTAAGAAATAAAAGGCAAATGCCTTGTGATATAGAATAAAAAGAGTTACATTAATAAAAAACGGAGGTGGTTTTCATGGACACAGCCACTCATCTTGTCATGGGCGTTACATTAGGAAGCTTAGCAACGCTAGATCCAGCGCTCAGTCAAAGTGACTTCGGACCACAAGCTGTGATGTTTGCAACAATTGTCGGCTCAAACATCCCTGATATTGATACTGTTTTAAAATTAAGAAACAATGCAAAATATATTCGAAATCATCGCGGGATTACTCATTCTATCCCGGCCGTTATTTTTTGGTCATTTTTTGTTAGTGGGATTACTTTTGCAGTATTTCAAAGCCCTCCCTATCTTCACATTCTTCTATGGACATTTATTGCTGTGTTTCTTCACGTTTTTGTTGATATTTTCAATGCATATGGTACACAAGCACTACGACCTTTCACTAAGAAATGGGTAGCACTAGGTGTTATTAATACATTTGATGTAGTGATTTTTTTCATTCATACATTAGCAATTGCCTGTATGCTTGTCGGTGCAAATAAAGGTTATGCCGGAGCAGCTGCTTATATTTTAATGACCATTTATTATATTGGCCGAATTATGATGCGCCAAAATGTAAAGAATGTCGTAAAGAAACGGTTCCGTGACGTTGAACAAGTCATCATTTCACCGTCATACCGCTTTTATCATTATCACTTAGCTATTGTTACAAAAGATCATTATTTTGTTGCCCGTTGGCATCGCGGTAGTATTATGGTTCATGATAAATTCGAGCGCATTCCATTACCTGATAACGATGTCATTCGTGCCGCTCAAAAAGATGAAAACATTTCAGCATTCTTATCATTTTCTCCTGTCTATCGCTGGGATATTTTTGAATACAACGATTATTATGAAGTTCGCTTTATTGATCTGCGCTACCGCAGCAAAGATTATTATCCGTTTGTTGCCATTGTTCAGCTGAATAAAGATTTTGAAATTATGAGTTCATACACAGGATGGATTTTCAGCGAAGAAAAACTACGCAAAAAGTTAGAATTAATTCCCCATTAAAAAAACGACCAAAATTGGTCGTTTTTTTAATGTTTTACATGATTTTCTTGATTAATTAAATGACTGTACTTTGGATTATTCGTTTGTATTTCATGTAAACGCGCCCCTTGGTTGTTAATCCACGCTCGCACAACTTTTTCTGTCATTTCAATTCCTTGATACGTTCCTACTTTTGCATATGTCGCACCAAAGTCCTCCCATAACAATTCAATCCAAGTACGTGCTTGAGAGTAAGAAAGAGAAGTATTTTTTTCAAGAAGTTCTTTCGTTAATTTTTCAAAAATATCGTTCATGTTATATCTCCTTTAGTCAATTCATTCATTTTTTTCAACATATAAGTCACGGCTATGCAAAACACAACATGACCGCTTCTACGCGTGGCCAGTTGTTCTCGCCCACCTAAAAGAAAGGGGTTTTTTGTATAGTTTTTATATCGTTTTTTTATTTGTATTTCTCTAGAATATTTTCTCTCACATTGCACAATCTATAAGTGATACTTTTTGTATCAATTTGTAGCGAGGGGGAGTTCCTCTTGGGCAAACAATCTGAAATTTGGTCTGAATCCAAAAACAACAGCAAAATCAACGGTCCTACACAAGCAAAAGCTCGTTTTGCTTCGAAACGACCTAACGGCACTATTAACACGCATCCACAAGAGCGAATGCGTGCCGCTAATCAAGAAGAAGCATAAATGTTTATCGATAACTTCTTATACGAGGTGATAAAATGAGCTATCGTAACCATTTAGACCGTCATTCTGAATTATTCGCTCCAACGTGGGCTCGTCCAAAACATGCAAAAGCGCAAGTAAATGGACAAACGCAGCAAACGCAATCTCTCATTATTTTGGCAAATGAGATGAGAAAACGTCAATTTTAACTGCCTATCTCCTTTAACAATTACAAAAAGTGAAAACTAGAGCAGCCAAGGCTCTCTAGTTTTCACTTCTTTTGCAATAACGAAATAGGAATTCCAATTTCCTCTGTTTCATTTTGTTTGTGCCCCCAAGCAAATACCCCATTAAAATACGTAATCGTAAACGATGTCCCTGGTTCTTCTACAAGTTCATATGTTTCGCCAACCTGAAATTCATTTATATCTGTCATATAAGCACGTGCCATCGCAATTTTTCTCATTAAAACATCAAATTCATTTACAATGCCAAGTTGTTCTGCTTTTACTGCTCGCTCTTTTAAAATGCCAATTTCTTCTCTTAATTCATGTGGTGTCATCTCACTATAGCGCTTTGGCATATTTCTCATGTTTTTCTCCCTCATCTCTCTTCACGTTTCATTTGAATAAACACTTCTATTTCATCAATCGAAAATCCCTTTCGATATAACGCTTGCTTCATCTTATTTTCATACGTCCAACCATCATATTTCTTATATTTTTCATGATATTTATTACCATGATATATAAGAGCTTCTTCTTGTTTTTTATCATCCTTTTCATCTTTTAGTTCTTCTAAACAAATTTGAATGATATCACGCCCATACCCTTTGCGTACTAACATCTCTTCTAATTTTTGTTTCATTTGTAGAAAAGAATGTTTTTGGTAAGACTTTTTCTTTTTTTCTATAAGTACAAGAGCATTTTCAATTTGCTTCTCCTCGGGATACTCCTGTAAACTATGGGTAATCATTACATCCGAAATCCCTTTACTTAACAGTTCACGTCTAATTACAATTGGTCCTTTTTGGCTCACATTGCTATGCGTACGCACATATGCAATTGCATACTCTTTATCATTAATATAACGGTCACGTAATAGTTTTGAAATAACTTCAGAGATGATGGCCTGTCCAATTTCTTTTTTCCGTAATTGCTCTTCTACTTCTTGCTTCGTTCTCATTTGATGCGATAAATAAGTAATTGCATATAAATATGCTTTTTGTACTTCTTCATCATATAAAATATTTGTTAATTCAATATCATCAAATTCCAAACCTTTTTGAAGCCCATGCTTTATTAAGGTCACTTGATCAACACTGAAACCATATTCTTCTCCATGACCTTTATCAATGTAAATATTAAATCTTTCTTTCGTTCGTTTTTGTACTTCTATTTTTGTAATGACAGCCATAAATTTCACCTCAATATCATTTTAACATACATGAAACAAATTTGAATTTCTTGAATATATATAATGAGGAGGGATTTCTCTTGGAAATTGCTATTTCTGGAGGAACAGGTTTTATTGGAAAAGCACTCACTTTATATTTAGCAAGCAAAGGACATACCGTATACATCCTGACACGTCAATTAAGAGAAAATCATTCCCCTGCAAATATTCAGTATATAAAATGGAATGCTAATGCTGCAGAATTCCCGCTTCCTTCCGTTGATATCGTTATTAACCTTGCCGGAGAACCTATTAATAATGGTCGCTGGACTAAGAAACAGAAAGAAACAATTATAAATAGTCGTTTAAACACGACAAGGGGCTTAATTAAACAATTACAAACATTACGCCAATACCCAAACACGTTTATCAATGCAAGTGCAATTGGCTATTATGGTACATCAGAGACAGTTACATTTACAGAAGATCATTCCAAACAAGGGAATGATTTTTTAGCCACTACAGTACAATTATGGGAAGAAGAAGCGAGTAAAGCAGCCGACCTTGGTATTCGTACTATTTATACGCGCTTCGGTATTGTTCTTGGCAAAGATGGAGGAGCACTACCGAAAATGTTACTTCCATATCAACTCTTTATTGGAGGAACAATCGGTTCGGGAAATCAATTACTTTCTTGGGTTCACCTTGAAGATGTTGTTCGAATGATTGATTTTGTGATTCACACAAAGGAAATAAGCGGTGCATTCAATATTACAGCTCCTCACCCTGTAACAATGCAGGAATTTGGAAGAACAATCGCGACTGTGCTGCATCGACCACATTGGTTGTCAGTACCTGCGATTGCACTTAAAACCCTGCTCGGCGAAATGAGCATCCTTATTTTACAAGGACAAAGAGCATTACCTCAAAAGGCAATACAACACGGATATACACATTCTTATGCTACTTTAGAACATGCTCTTCAAAATATTGTATTGCACTAATAATTTCCGAATTTACCCTAGAAAAAACTTGCATAAAAACTAAAGAGGTTATTATGAAAACATTATTTAAGCAAGCGACTGTTTATCCTATTACATCCCCTAAATTGCAAGGTGATGTATTAGTAGAAAATAACAAAATTGTTGCATTAGAACGATTTATTGAAGTTAGCGAAGATATGACTGTTATTAATGCACGCGGCCTTCATCTTCTTCCAGGCTTTATCGATGTGCATACACACCTTGGTTTATATGATGAAGGAACAGGATGGGCTGGAAATGATGCAAATGAAACAGCAGAAGTCCTAACTCCTCATATTCGTTCTTTAGACGGCATTCACCCCTTTGATATTGCTTTTCAAGATGCCCTGCAAAACGGTATTACAACCGTACATGTTATGCCTGGAAGTCAAAATGTAATCGGCGGAACAACATGCGTCATAAAAACAGCAGGAAATAGTATTGATCATATGGTCATTCAAGAACCTGCCGGTTTAAAAATTGCGTTTGGAGAAAATCCAAAACGCATGCATAGCAACGGAAACAAAGAGTCTATTACCCGTATGGGAATTATGGGAATGCTGCGAGAATCCTTTTATGAAGCAAAGCATTATGGGAATGATACCGACTTTCGAATGATCCCTATCTTGCAAGCGCTCCGCCGCGAAATTCCTATACGCGCCCACGCCCACCGTGCCGATGATATTTTATCTGCTCTTCGCTTTGCTAAGGAATTTAATCTTGATTTACGTATTGAACACTGTACAGAAGGCCATCTCATTGCTGATAAATTAGCAGGCCACGCTTTAAAAGTATCTGTCGGTCCAACATTAACACGCCGTTCAAAAATTGAAATTAAAAACAAATCTTGGCAAACATATCATACTCTATCTACTCATGGGATTGAAGTCTCTATTACGACAGATCACCCCTATACCCCCATTCAATATTTAAATGTTTGCGCCGCTATCGCTGTGCGAGAAGGATTAGATGAACATAAGGCTCTAGAAGGAATTACGATTATACCTGCCCGCAACTTACGTTTAGAAAAGAAAATCGGTAGCATAGAACCTAGAAAAGACGCTGACCTTGTCCTGTGGACTCATCATCCTTTTCACTATTTAGCCAAGCCTGTATTAACAATGATAGACGGAAAAATTATCCATACAAAAAAATCATAAAAACTAGTTTATTTTTTTCATTAGATGAAGTATTATACGATTATAAACTGAATGAAACCATGATCAATTTGTGTCGTGACTAGTAATTTCAAATTGATGAATGGGGAAGGCAAATGGTGCGCCACCAGCATTGTAGACTGGTTCTAGTGGGTTCGATTCCCACCCCGAAATTTTTTTAAGTTTTATATAAAAATTTCGAGGGTGGGGTGTTTTTTGTCGTCATGCTACCCTCTTTTTAGGAGGAGATAGTATGCTAAAAAAACGTGACCTACATGACAGCCACGTTCTATATGATTTGATGATTCACCCTGATGTCTTCCCCTTTGTGCGTCAAAAGGCATCTTCTTATGACGAATTTTTGTTTTTAACAAAACAAACGATTGAGGCTGAAGAGCGCGGAGAATTAATTTCACGCACAATTATTGATGAATGGGGAAATCCAATCGGAACAATAACCTTATTTGACATCGAAGAAAAAGCAGGTTTTCTTGGCACTTGGCTCGGCAAACCATATCACGGAAAAGGTTATAATAAGCCAGCAAAAGACGCTTTCTTTAGTGAACTTTTCTATGAACTAGATATTGAGACTATTTTCATGCGAATTCGCAAATTAAATACTCGTTCTATTAAAGCTGCCGAAAAACTACCATACGTCAATCTAGCAAATGAAACACGTAAATGTGTATACGATCAAATTAACGCAAACGGTGAAGTATATAACTTATATGAAATTCCAAAAGATCAATACACACTACACACAATGCGCGAAGCAACATTCCAAGACGCTCACCATTTAAAAGAAGCGTAATCTATGTATATCTCCCTCTGTCATTGGTAACGATAGGTAATAACTTTATGACACGAGGTGAACTGTAATGGATAAGAAAAGACGTGAAAAATCAAAAAGTAAATTATCTAGCACACAAGAAGTTCTCTATCAACGTGAATTCAAAAGAGCAGATCGTGCTGCTGGGTATAAACCAAAAGGAATTTTTTAGCATATCGCTACCTCTCGTTCAGAAGAGGTAGCTTTTTTTGTGGAAAACTTTATCCACAAAATTACTGAACATGTGTATAAATTCGAATATCTTTTCTATAAAAGAGGAATTTAACCACAGTTAGCTTGTTTGATTTGTGGATATATTTACTAATTTTTGTGGATATTGTGGATAATTTTGTTAATATTTTAAGTTTACTGTATATTGAAAGCGGATTCTTATGTGGATAAAGTGATATTCACATTCGCCTTCTTTCTTTTCTCAAAATCTTGATGCAAGTATCAACTCTCACAAATAGTGAGATACAACTATACAAACGTTCCCGAAATAACGAAAAAAACCTCCTTCTACTCAGATAGAAAAGAGGCTCTTATATTAAGTAAAAGATTGCACAAGGGCTGATGAACGTACTGGTGAATGTACCCGTACGTGATTTTCCTCTAAAATAGAATCCACAATATGAAACGCTGGTTCCGGACGATAAATGCGTTTCATCGCTTCTTTCATTTGCAATAACTTCATATCATCTTGTAATAATTCTTTCGTTTTCTGAAAGATTTCATGATCTTCACGAATAACAACTGCTGCACCTTGTTTTTCAAAATACTTCGCATTTTCATTTTCTTGTCCTGGTACTGGTTTATATAAAACGACAGGTACTTGCAAAGCTGCTGCTTCACTTAATGTAATCCCTCCTGGTTTTGTAATCATACAAGAGGTAATACGGAACAGCTCATCAATATTCTCCACATAACCGAATACTTTTAGTGCATCTGGGTTGCTTTCCTGTAGTTGTAGCAAATCTTCTTGCAATGCTTTATTTTTCCCACAAACTACGGCTATCTGTAGATTAGGAACTGATAGAAAGGACTGACATAACTCTTTTACACTTCCTAGCACTCCATGTGCCCCTGCTACAATAAGTAAGGTCTTTTTGTCTCGTGACAAATCATACTTATCATACAAAGCTTCTACATTAACAGATGCTTCAAAGTTTTTACGAATCGGAATTCCTGTTTCTACAATTTGCTCAGCAGGTACTCCTACTTCTACCATAATGTCCTTCACATAATCTGTTGCGACAAAATACCGATCCACTTCTCGGTGAATCCATATTTTATGCAAGCAAAAATCAGTAAGTACATTATAAACAGGAATAGAAATACCTGTTTGTTTTTTTAGCTCTGGCACCGCAATGATTGGAAATGTATTAATAACAATATCGGGTTTTTCAGCATGTAATATCGCTTTTAAACGTTTTCGCCCAAAATTAGCATACCATGATGCAATTTTTTTATCGTAAATTTTTTCAACGCCGTAATAAAATAAGCGGTATAGCTCTTTCCCAATTGTATAGCTTTTTAAATATAAATATTTTGTAATATCTGTTATGACAGGATGTGATTCACTAAAAAGATCGCATACAATTACATCCTTAAGTCCTCTTTGACGAAATGTTTGTTCTAATGTTTTTGCCACTTGTACATGACCGTTACCGTAATGTGCTGTTAATATTAAAACCTTGGGGTTTTTAATCAAACAAATCCACTCCTAGCTTTTTCGGTCTTTTATATTGTACCTGTCACAATATAAAAAACAATTTCCTTATAATTTTGCATGTTTGAATTCCAACGATTTCCCGCTGGATATGTACCTGTCGTGGATATACAAAGCATATGTTATTGACCCCTTAATCCCATCTGCTCATATCTTAACATTATACTTTCCTATAACTGCTTTCGCAATAACTTGACATTTATCTATACTCCATGATACGCACTATACTATTTCTTAATTCTTTCTATTGTTTCGTTTTCCCTTTACATTTTCGTAAATTTATCCATATCATTTCTTTACAAAAATAGTCATTATATAATTTAAGTATACTCTTTTCCTTATTTTTACTCTACTATTTATCGAAAGAAAGCAAAAAGCCTAATCCAAAATTGGATTAGACTGCTCCTAAAATGCTTTTTGCTTTTTGAACACATTCTTCCGTTGGAGGCTCTACTCCTTGAAGAGGATACTTGTGACCTAGTGCCTCCCATTTATAGACCCCTAACTTATGATACGGCAATACTTCTATCTTTTGTACATTATCAAGACTTTGGATAAAGGCTGCCAATTTCTCTAGGTCTTCTGTACTATCAGTAACTCCAGGTACAAGTACATGACGCACCCAAATTGGTTTCTTTTTATCTGATAAATAACGAGCAAATTGTAAAATATGTTCGTTCGGTTTTCCTGTTAATTTGCGATGTTTTTTTGAATCAATATGTTTTAAGTCAAGTAATACCAAATCTGTATATTCCATCAAAATATCTAGTTTTCTTTGGAATTCTTCATCTTCAGAATAGCACCCACCTGAAGAATCAATTGTCGTATGAATGCCGATCTCTTTACATTTCTTAAACAGTTCAATCAAAAAGTCTAACTGTAATAGCGGCTCACCGCCACTTACAGTAATACCACCGCCGGAAGCTTCCATAAAAGGAATGTAACATGTAACATCCTGCATCACTTCTTCGACTGTTATTTCTTTCCCTTTACCAATTTCCCACGTATCCGCATTATGACAATATTGACAACGTAGTAAACACCCTTGCGTAAAGATGATATAACGAATCCCTGGGCCGTCAACAGTACCACAAGACTCAACAGAATGAATTCTTCCTTTTACCATGTTACTTCCTCCTCTATTAAAACAGCTCCCCTCTGCCCTACGAAAAACAGAGGGAAACTTTTTTACTTACATGCTTTCGTGCATTGTACGGTTAATAACGTCAATTTGTTGTTCACGAGTTAACTTAATGAAGTTAACAGCGTAACCAGATACACGAATTGTTAATTGTGGATATTTTTCAGGATGTTCCATTGCATCCATTAATGTTTCACGGTTAAATACGTTAATATTTAAGTGATGTCCTTCTTTTACAGCATACCCATCTAACATAGATACTAAGTTGCGAATTTGTACATCTTCTTCTTTTCCAAGCGCTTTTGGAATAATAGAGAATGTGTTAGAAATACCATCTCTTGCCTCTTCATATGGTAATTTCGCAACAGATAATAATGATGCTAGTGCACCTTTTGTATCACGGCCATGCATTGGGTTTGCACCTGGTGCAAATGGTTCACCAGCACGACGGCCATCTGGTGTGTTACCAGTTTTCTTACCGTATACAACGTTAGATGTGATTGTTAAGATTGACATTGTATGAACAGAGTTACGATATGTTTTATGCTTACGAAGCTTGTTCATAAATGTTTTTACAAGGTTTACTGCCATTTCATCTACACGGTCATCGTTGTTACCGTATTTAGGAAAATCTCCTTCGATTTCAAAATCAACAGCAATACCGTTTTCATCACGAATTGGTTTTACTTTCGCATATTTAATTGCACTTAAAGAGTCAGCTACTACAGATAATCCTGCGATACCTGTTGCCATTGTACGAATAATCTCTGTATCATGAAGTGCCATTTCGATACGCTCATAGCTATATTTATCATGCATGTAATGAATTACATTTAATGTATTTAAGTAAAGACCTGCTAACCATTCCATTGTCACATCGAATTTACGCATAACTTCTTCATAATCTAATACTTCAGAAGTAATTGGTGCATATTCAGGTGCAACTTGTGCTTTTGATTTTTCGTCTTTACCACCGTTGATCGCATATAATAATGCTTTCGCTAAGTTTGCACGTGCTCCGAAGAATTGCATTTGTTTACCAATTCTCATTGCAGATACACAGCAAGCAATACCGTAGTCATCACCATATTCTGGGCGCATAATGTCATCATTTTCATATTGAATTGCAGATGTTTTGATAGACATTTTCGCACAGTAGTTTTTAAAGTTCTCTGGTAATTGTTTAGACCAAAGAACTGTTAAGTTTGGTTCTGGAGCTGGTCCTAAGTTATCTAATGTATGCAAGAAACGGAATGAGTTTTTCGTTACTAATGGACGACCATCAAGTGAAATACCACCGATAGATTCTGTTACCCAAGTTGGGTCACCAGAGAATAAATCATTATAATCAGGTGTTCTTGCGAATTTCACAAGACGTAATTTCATAATAAAGTGGTCAACAATTTCTTGTGCTGTTTCTTCTGTTAATGTACCGTTTGCTAAATCTCTTTCAACATAGATATCTAAGAAAGTAGATGTACGGCCAAGACTCATTGCTGCACCATTTTGCTCTTTAATTGCTGCAAGATAACCGAAATATAACCATTGGAATGCTTCTTGTGCATTTGTTGCTGGTTTAGAAATATCAAAACCATGAGAAGCTGCCATTTGTTTTAATTCTTGAAGGGCACGCATTTGCTCAGATAACTCTTCGCGTAAACGAATTGTCTCTTCGCTCATTACACTGCTCGTTAAGTTTAAATCTGCTTTTTTCATTTCAATTAAACGATCAATACCGTATAATGCAACGCGGCGATAGTCACCAATAATACGACCACGGCCATATGCATCTGGAAGACCTGTAATAACGCCTGATTTACGAGCTGCTCTCATTTCTGGAGTATAAGCATCGAATACACCTTGGTTATGCGTTTTACGATAGTCTCTGAAAATACGGCTTAGTTCTTTGTCCATTTCGTATCCGTAAGCTTCACAAGATAGCTCTGCCATACGAACACCACCGAATGGTTGTAATGAACGTTTGAATGGTTTGTCAGTTTGGAAACCAACTACTTTTTCAATATCTTTATTTAAATATCCTGGACCATGTGATGTAATAGTAGAAACAATTTCTGTATCCATGTCAAGGACGCCGCCATTGTCACGTTCTTGTGTTGTTAAATCCATTACTTGATCCCAAAGTTGTTTCGTCGCTTCTGTTGCAGCGGCTAAGAAGGTATCATCACCTTCATAAACGTTTATGTTATTTAAAATGAAGTCGCGAACATCAATCTCTGCTCTCCACTTTTCACCTTTAAAGTTTTCCCATGCGTTTTTTACATTTTCTAATACTTCAGTCATCCTAATCTCCTCCATTTTATGATTAGTACAGGACTAAGAATTTTTATATAACAGCTTACGTATTTAGGATACTACTTTTTAAAAAAAGTGAACGTTAAAGTTGTGACATGTTTGTGAATAATTGAGCAAACTCCTATTTACATAGTGAAAACATCATTTGAAACTTTGGTAAATTAGCCCTCTTTTAGCAATTTTATTTTTTTGGCATTCAAATAAAGGAATCCTTCTCTGTAGTATAAGAATCGTGCCTATTGTAAACTGTAATACTCTTCTCTTTTATTCTGTTATAGTTTTTTGAAACAGAATAAATAAAGGTGTACCTGTTTCGGCACACCTTTTTTCATTCCAATTCCCTCTTACGCCCTCCATCATGAAAACCACCTCGAACACCAAGTTCCTCTATCACACATGACATACCTTCTATATGGTCCCCTATAATTCGAAGTACAGCAGGAGCATGTCCTTTCACTGCAAAATGTTCGCTCGGACGAATGCGATTCAGCTGATCCACATCCACGCGATGCACACAAGAAATTAAAAAGCCTGCTAATATCGCCTTTACCTGTGCTACACATGGAGATAATAAAGCATCAAACCCAATACACTCTAAACAACTCCTACTAAACGCATTTGGTACAGCTACTAGCGAACCTATCCCTAAATCTTTTCGATTGCAAGCTAAGTTTAAAGCATATTTTAGCGCCGTAACAAGGTGTAATGGCGCTCGTAAATCCAAATAGTAATTTAAATCATTCAATACCACATCTTGCCCGTCTGCAACCGCTTTGGCAAAAGGATACAAATCTTTTGCAGGTATCACAAAATCACCATCAATAAATAGTAAAATATCCCCCTTAGCCATTTGAGCACCTATAGAACGCCCTACATCATTTCCAAGTCTTTCTTCATATACAACAGTTGTAGCTCCGCACTGCTTTGCAATCGTTGCTGTTTGATCATTTGATCCATTAACAAGAACGATAATTTCAAGCGGTTCAATTTTACGTGCTTCTTGAATAACCATTGCAATTGTCATTTCTTCATTTTGAACAGGAATGATAATAGAAAGTTGTTTACCATTATATAAATTAGATTGAACACCCCAACCTTTATAATACGGCGGCAATGCTTGATCACCGAGCTTTTGCAAAGCTAATACAATATCTCTTCTCCTATTTCCATCTGTATATACTCCTCGGCTATCATAATTAGCCAACCATTCGCCCAATGCTTCTATATGATCCCCTATCATTCGTTGCTCTGCATGTGCAAGTTGATCCCCATATGCTTCATGCTCAGCTGGACGAAACTTGTTTGGAGTAATGACATCAATTGCACAGTGCCTCTGTATTCGCCATTTTTGTGTTATTAAACGAACATGCGCAACAATCGGATTACATAATGCATCATAACCAATACTTTCTATCGCTTCTTTCGTTATCGCATGCGGTACTGATAAAATTGAATCAATTTGTAAATCGGCTCGGTTCACTATATCGTTCAAAATTTGTCGCCAGACGGTAATTGAATACGGACGTTGTTTTTTCTTAAATAAAGCGTCAAAATTATTTAGAATCACGTCTGCTTGTCCATGTAAAATGGGATTGAGAAAAAAACTGAGGCTAGATGAAGGAATAGGAAAATCACCGTCTAAAAATAGCAAGACTTCACCCTTGGCACACTTGGCGCCGACTGCACGACCGACGTCATTTCCAAACACTTCGTTACTACTTAATACTGTACAACCCAGCTTTTTTGCAATTCGTTCCGAATCATCTGTACATCCATTCGCAACAACAATAACTTCAAGCGGATTCAGCTCCTTTGCAGAAAGGATTACCTCTCGAATAGAATCGGCTTCATTATATACAGGAATAATAATAGATAACGACTTAACCATATAATTCTTCACGAAACCAAGTGATGGTTTTCTGTAATCCTTCTTCAAATGACACCTTTGGTTGAAATTGCAGTAAAGTAGTTAACTTCATTACACTCGGACGTCGATGTGGAATTTCTTCAAATCCATCAGGATATACTTCCTCAAATGGAAGATAAATAATCTCCGAAGAACTTTGAATTGTCTTTCGAATAATTTCAGCAACTTCTTGAATAGAAATTTCATGTTCAGAACCAATATTAATAATTTCACCATTTACTTTCTCATCCATTGCTCTAATTGTTGCTTCTACTGCATCTGTTACATACGTAAAACAGCGCGTTTGTGCACCGTCCCCATATACAGGAACTGCTTTATCTTGCAAAGCTGCACTAATAAACCTCGGAATAACCCCTGCATACGGACCATCTTTAGCGCGTGGTCCATATATATTAAAATACCGGACAATTGTTACTGCCAATCCTTGGCGAGCGTAACTTAAACAAAGCGTTTCTTCTAACGTTTTACAAATCGCATAGCTCCATCTAATTTTTGCAGTTCCACCATATAGACGATCACCCTCCTCTAAAAAAGGTGGTTTTGCTTTTCCATACACTTCAGATGTGGACGCAAATACAACTTTTTTCTTCCCTTTTAAAGCAGCTTGCAAAATATTTCTCGTCCCGTCAAAGTTTGTTTCAATGAGCTCAACGCTTTTTTCCATCGTGCTTCTTACACCTAAAATAGCCGCTAAATGAAATATGACATCATGACTTTGAACCAGTTTTTCAATTTTCTCTTTATCTAACACACTTGCTTTTACAGTTGAAATTTTCTTCATTAACTCTAAATGATATTTACGTTCTCCTTTATAAAAATTATCTACAATCGTTACATCATAGCCACGATGCAAAAGCTCTTCGGCTAAATGAGAGCCAATAAAGCCAGCTCCTCCTGTAATTAAACATCGCTTTTTCATATATTCACCTGCTTTAATACGCCACGTGTATCTAATACTTTCTTTGCTTGTTTAATTAACTTCCAATCAATAATAGAATGATCTGTTAAAACAACTACAATATCCGCTTGATCAATCGCTTCCTTCGTTAATAAAATAGATTCATAACTTTTACCAGAAATGTTTGCAACCGGAATATATGGATCATGATACGACAGGTTATATCCTTCCTTTTGTAACAAGTCGGCAACTATAAGAGCAGCTGATTCGCGTAAGTCATTTACATTTTTCTTATAGGCGAGACCTATTAACAACACGTTTGCCTTTTCTGTTATTTGTTCTTTTACTTGTTTCACAATATGTTTCGGCATTTCCTCATTAATACGGTGTGCAACATCAATAAAATGACTAACCAGACCATATTGTTTCACTTTCCATTGGAAATATAACGGATCAACGGGAATACAATGCCCACCAATTCCTGGCCCTGGCCAATACGGTGTGAATCCAAATGGTTTCGTCGCTGCTGCTTCTAAAGCCTCACGAAAATCTATTTGTAACGCCTTACATAATAAATCCATTTCATTTACCAATGAAATATTAACGAGCCGTTGTATATTTTCAAAGAGCTTGCACATTTCAGCAACTTTCGGCGTGCTAACTGGCACTATATAATCAAATATATCTCCATATAATTCCATAACTTTTTTCTTACACAACTCTGTTTGACCACTTACAACTTTTGGAATAGATTGTACTGTATGTGTCGTATTTGCAGGATCAATACGTTCAGGGGAATATCCGATATAATAATCTATCCCAGCCTTTTTACCGCCTTTTGATAGAATCGGAATAACTACTTCTTCTAACGTACCTGGATATGTTGAACTTTCAAAAATGAAGGTTTGGCCCATTTGAAGATGTTTTTGAATATAATGCGAGGCGGAGATGATGGCACTTAAATCTGGTTCACCATTTTGATCTATCGGTGTTGGCACCGTTACAATGATGTGAGTACTTTCTTCAAATGCTTTCACCCCTTTTTCTGGGGTTGTTGCTCTAAAGCCGCCCTGTTTAACTAATTGCTGCAACACTTTAGATGTAACATCAGGGATGTAACTAAAACCGTTTTGAATGCTTTTTATTTTCTCTTGATCTTTGTCTAATCCTACTACCTTATATCCTTTCTGCGCAAAATGAATCGCCAGCGGCAAACCGACATATCCTAAACCGATAACCGCCACTTTGCGATGATTAATTTCCATGCTCCTCTTCCTTTCTAAGTTGGTCTATAATCACCCTGTCACGTTCACCATCTGTAAAACTTCCTCGTTTATCTGTATGTTTTAATAAATAAGCTATAGCTTCTAATTGATCCCCGAAAATACGATCAAAGGCGGGTATTCGTCCGTTCACAACATGATGTTGTTCTGGACGAATTCGATTCGGTTTTACAACATCAACATAATGAATAGCTTGGATAGAAAAACCTGCTAATATCGCTTTTACTTGAGCTAACGGCGGAATGATTAATGCTTTATAGCCAATTGTATCTATTACTTTTCTATGAATCGCATGTGGAACAGCTGTTAAAGAGTTGTTCCATAAGTCCGGACGCTTTACTGCTAGGTTTACAAAATATTTTCCAGCGCTAATTGGATCCACTGGATGAAACTCCTCTAACAAACATTGCATGTCATTTAATGCTATATCAACACCATTATCGATAGCTTGTATAAACGGCAATAGCTCTTCAGCTTGAATAACAAAATCGCTATCAATAAATAAGAGAACATCTGCCGTTGCACGCATCGCTCCGATTGCTCTTGCAACATTATGACCAAGCGCTTCCCGAAACTCTACTACAATAACCTGTTCTGCTTTAGCCTTTTGAATCGTCTCTTTATCTGCACCATTAGCAACCACAATAATTTCATCAATTCCTGCTCGCTTTACTTCTTTAATAACAGCTGTAATTGTTTCTCGTTCTGCACCAGCCGGAATAACTGCACTATATTTTGCCTTTTTTTCTTTCGGAATAAAACAAGTGTAATCACTTACAACATCCCGATTTCGTTCACCATCTGTAAATCCACCCCGCGTGCCATATATTTCAATCATATGATGCAATGCACGCAAATGGTCTCCCATAATACGGCTTGTCGCTTTTGGATAAGGTGATCCAGGGGATGTCCCTGTATGAACGGGGCGAACCTTATTAGAATGAATGACATCTACAGATCCTAAGTCCCCAATGGTCATCCCTTTTATAACGGCCATTGCTTGAAATAATGCTGGATCTGCTAAATTCCACCAGCCTATTTTCTCAATCACAGTTCTTTTTATCGCATGTGGGATGGCAATGAGTGAACCCACAACAAGCTCTTTTCGATTTAAAAAACGATTTAACATAAGTTTACTCACTGTTGTATAATGTGGACGAATCTTCAAATAAACAGACCATGTTAAATTATTAACTGCAATATCTTTTCCTTGTTTAATACATTGAATAAATGGTAGTAACTCTTGATGCGAAATAATAATATCTCCATCTAAAAATAAAATAATTTCTCCTTTCGCTTCCCTTGCTCCAATTGCCCGGCCAACATCATTACCTAACGAGTTCTTACTATAAATGACTTTACATCCGAAGCCCTCTGCGATTTCTTTCGTTCGATCGGTAGATCCATTATCGACAACAATTATTTCATAAGGTTGTACCTTTTTTACTTCTTCTAGCACACCTCCTATCGTTTGAGCCTCATTATGTGCTGGAATCACAACAGACACACGCATTTTCTTCCTCCTAACTATACAATCGAACATATGAAACAATTGGAATTCTTACAATAACATCTTCTGGTGGACCATAAGACGGAGCTGTTCGTATAATAACTACTCCATCTGTTACAGATAAAATAATTCCCGTCACAGCTTCTCCAACAAGTACAACTTGAGCAAGTTGTCCCACATGAGACCGTAATGCATCAATAAACTTCATTTTCTTCCCTCCTATCCCTATAATTCACGAATTGAAAGAATACTTGTAAATGGTAATAAAATAATGCTTCCTGCTGATTCTTGTAATGTTAAAAAATCATCTCCTACTTGTGAAATTACACCTGTTAAAATGCCAACTGTTACAGTAATTTCAACTTCTTTTCCTAGCAATTGCTGTGCAATTTCTTTAAATGGAGAAACATTACATTCTTTTAAAATAAGGCAAATGATGTTTTGAAATTCCTCAGACTCAATATATTCTTTGACACCTTTTTTTGTATAAAATTCTATATAATTTGCAAACTGTGATGAAAATAATATTTCTTCTAGAGCAGGCATTAACTTTTCATAAAAAAAGCAATCTAATTGCTCCCGAATAACCCGTGCAAGTTTTTGCCAACTTTTGAATAGAGACACTACCCTTTCCTCCTATATCCAGTTTGTTGTATGGACAACTTATCTACACTTATCAAGGTATACAGAAATGCTAATTTTGGTACTAAACAAATTGCACATTTTTTATAAAACAAATCACATACCTATACATGAAGTGCATATACAATTGCCAACATAATAAGGTGAAACTTCAAACTTGTATTGAACTTACTATCCACTAATAGGTGACTTAAAAAGGAGGAATTTTATATGCGAAAAACAAAAATTGTTTGTACAATTGGACCTGCAAGTGAACAATACGAGACATTGCTTTCTTTACTAGAATCCGGAATGAATGTGGCTCGGTTAAATTTTTCTCATGGAACGCACGAAGAACATCAAGCACGTATAAATACAATCCGAAAAGCCGCAGTAGCCTCTAAAAAGACCATTGCGCTCTTACAAGATATTAAAGGACCAAAAATTCGTACAGATGAATTTGAGGGAGGACAAGCAGAATTACTTGAAGGTGCAACTGTCACTGTTTCAATGAAAAAAGTTCTCGGAACACCTAAACAATTTTCCGTCACATATGCAGGTCTATATGATGATGTAGAAGTAGGGTCTCATCTATTACTCGATGATGGATTATTAGAGCTAGAAGTAACAAACAAAGATAATGGTGAATTACAAACGAAAGTTATACACGGTGGAATACTTAAAGATCATAAAGGTGTAAACGTACCAAATGTCAAAATCCGACTCCCTGGTATTACTGAAAAAGATAAACAAGACATTATTTTTGGCATAGGGCAACAGATTGATTACATCGCAGTCTCTTTTGTACGTAAAGCGACTGACATTTTAGAAGTACGCAATATATTAGCAGAGCATAACGCCTCGCATATTCGTATTATCGCAAAAATTGAAAACCAAGAGGGAATTGATAATATAAAAGAAATTGTAGAAGTTACGGATGGAATTATGGTTGCACGTGGTGATATGGGGATTGAAATCCCTGCAGAATATGTACCGATCATTCAAAAACAATTAATTCACACTTGTAATACGTTAGGAAAACCAGTCATTACAGCAACACAAATGCTTGATTCTATGCAAAGAAATCCAAGACCGACAAGAGCGGAAGCATCAGATGTAGCAAACGCCATCTTTGATGGAACAGATGCAATTATGCTTTCAGGAGAGACAGCTGCCGGTGAATATCCAATAGAAGCAGTACAAATGATGGATAAAATTGCTCTGCAAGTAGAAGAATCTTCTTTATTCCAAAACCAAAAGCAATCACTTCACAATGACTACAAACAAATAACAGAAACAATCGGTGCTGCTGCTGTCCAAGCGGCTTATTCTTTACAAGCAAAGGCAATTTTAACACCAACGAAAAGCGGTTATACAGCACAAATGATTTCAAAATACCGTCCGCGCACTCCGATTATCGCAACAACATCTGAACAATGTGTTATGCAGCAACTCGCACTCGTATGGGGCGTATATCCATTTTTCACTGCACCAAAACAAACGACAGATGAAGTAATTGAACAAGCATTATGTAACGCTAAAGAACAACAGCTTATCACTGCGCAAGATATCGTCATTGTAACAGCAGGTGTCCCTGTCAACGAACGTGGAACAACAAATCTGCTGAAAATTGAGGTTGTTAAATAAAGAAAAACTTGTATAAGTTAAAAAGCTGATAAACCACTCTTCTTTTTAGGGGGGGACGAGAGCATCTGGCCGCGCATAGAAGCGGTCAGGGTCTTTTGCAAGATTTTAAAACAAAGAGAGAAAGCAAGAGCGGGTCATGTTGTATTTTTCATAACCGTGATTTCTATGACGAAAAATTAAAATGAATTTATATATAAATAAGTATTTCAATGCCCGCTAGCAGAGTAAAAAAGGCAGATACACTATGTCATCTGCCCTTCTTTACTTTACCATAATTTAAAAGATATCTAACTATTTTTCAATGTCAGTATTGCAGCTACCGCATAATATAAAGCCTTCTCGTACTTTGTGGTTTCCACAATTGATAAATCAACAAGCGATCCACCACTAGCCGAAAAATATTCAATCGCTTCTACTGGAATTGCATCTTCCTTTACTTCAATATAACTCCCATCTTTCCATTGTCCCTTTTGGATATTCGCATACAAATCCCCATTAATTTCGCCAATTTCTTCATCATGCTCAGTCAGTAAGAGCCACTTCAACTTTTTTAAGCTTAATGTTTGTTTCAACTCACAAATCTTATTCCCTGCTAAGTCATAAAACGTATAAGAAAGTGGGATGCCTGCTCTTTGCTTTACAATCAGCATCTCTTCTCCCAGTTCGTTATACAAAACAAAGCGCTTTTCATTTAATGATTTCAAAATAAACGATATGAAAATCTTCCATAATTTTTGTAGTTTTGTTTCATATTCTTCTCTTAATATCCCCATTGCATTTCCATCCATTGAAAAGTATGTAACTGTAATCACTAAAGATACTTCTCTTCGTACAACGAATCGATGTTGATGCAAGAGCGACGCTGCTCCTTCGATACAAATTGTTGTACCAATTTTCTTCGCCCTCTCTCTTTCTACAAAACTATAAATCATAAAAAGAAAGGCCATTATAATCATACTAATAAAGGTCATCGTATCTTTGTTCCATTGGAAATGCGGCGTTCGAACATAATCAAGGATAAACGCTATAATAGCAATTAAAAATATAAAAATAGAAAAAAGAAATAACCTTTTTCCATTCCGGGCATGGTGCTCATGGATCCCCATTTTTACCTCCTTATTTTTTACATATTTTTATTATTATCTCATTCCCAAACACTTTTTCCAAATGTATACATCCATTTTAATGTTTCACCATATAAGTAGCGGCTAGGCAAAATACAACATGACCTACTCTCGCTTTCTCCTTTTGTTTCAAACCTCGCACGTGGCAAGAACAGGCACTGACCGCTTCTATCCATGGCCAGATGCTCTCGCCCACCTAAAAAAGGGGGGATATATCCATTTTAATTTTTCGACATACAAATCACGGTTATGAAAAATACAACATAACCTGCCCTCGCTTTCTCCTTTTGTTTTAAACCTCGCACGTGGCAGGAACAGGCACTGACCGCTTCTATCCATGGCCAGATGCTCTCGCCCACCTAAAAAGAAAAGGTTTTTAGGTTTCACAAAAATCCCCATATAAAACTACAAAAAAGCTATCTCGTAAGATAGCTTTCTAACCTTCTACATGCCGTACCTTCGTATAAATATCATTACTTACGGTACCAAACGATTTAATATTATTTTGAATGTTAGATAATAACACAACATACGTATTTCCATCTTTACTAAAACTATTTAAACAATTCCACCCTGGCATAACGCCATGATTTGAATAACTACCAGGGTCCACATACCAGCCGAAACCATAATCCTTTTTAAATGCTGTAAACATTTGATGATAACTTTCATTCGAAATAAGCTTTCCTGTAAATAAAGCTTGATCAAATAAATATAAATCATATGCAGTCGTATATATATCACCACAGCCAAATAATTGCGACATACTTGGTAAAGCTGGTGTTGTCATTTTATTATCTACAATTTTATAACCAGTAGATGGATATTTTCCTTGTTGAAACTTATCACCGAACCCTGAATGTTTCATACCGACTACTTCAAAGATATTCTTTTGAATATAATCTTCAAGGGATTGTCCACTCACTTTCTCGGCGATATACGCAAGCACAGAATAATTAGAATCGGAGTATTTCCATTTTGATCCGGGCGGGAATGCCAATTTTTGCTTTCCTATTCTTTTGATTAGTTCCTCATGGGTGATTTTCTCTGATCCCTCACTGTACTCCGGAATCCCTGATGTATGCGTAAGAAGATGTACTAATTTAATTTCTCCTCCCCTTGGAAAGTCAGGAATGTATTTTGCGACAGTATCTTCTATGTTTAATTTATTTTGTTCTTTCAATTGCATAATAGAAGTTGCGACGAAAGCTTTTGTAATTGAACCAATATAATAGGATGTCTCTGAATTATTAGCGACATTTTTTTCTTGATTGGCAAGTCCATACCCTTTGTTCAAAAGAACCTTTCCGTTTTTTACAACAACCGCTGTACCACTAAAGTTTTTACTCTTTACATACTCATCTAATTCGGCATTATTATTTATTTCTTGCGGAGGTTGCTCAGCTATCAATTCTTCTTTTGGTTTCTCTACAACTTCTTGTTTTACTTCTTGCTTTACTTCTTTTTTCACTTCTTTTTTTACTTCTTTTATTGCTTGTAGCGTTGCCTTTTCTTTATTATTAGAAGTAACTTTCGTATACCCCCAATATACAAGGGCAAACAACAGACTGAGAATAATCGTGCGTTTGATATATACAATCGGTCTGCGAGATTTCATAACAATAAAACCTGCCTTTTCACATAGTGGCTCATTTCACATCTTACTTTATCACGCAACCAGTATTTTACCAACGTTATGCGCAAAAAAATAAAAAAGAGCACCCAAAATGCAAGATAGCCGTTACATTCGTAATAAAAAATCCCTCATTTATCAATGAGAGATTTTTTTCATATTCCTTATACATGCTTCTTCATATCATCAGCAACAGACTCAACATTTGTCCCAACGATAACTTGTATGCTTGTATCACTTAATTTCATAACACCTTTTGCACCAGCACGTTTTAATGCTTGTTCATTTACTAAGTTTGCATCTTTGACTTGTAGACGAAGACGAGTGGCACAGTTGTCGATAACAGTTAAATTTTCTTTTCCGCCTAACGATGCTACATAAATTTCACCGATGGAGCCAGCTTCACCTGCTGCAATTGTTCCTTCTTCTAATAACTCATCATCTTCACGACCAGGCGTTTTTAAGTTTAATTTCTTAATTAAGAAATAGAATACAAAGAAGTAAATTGCTGCGTAAACTAAGCCTACACCTGCTAATAATACTGGTTTTGTTGCAATACCGAAGTTAATACCGTAGTCAATTGCACCAGCACTAAATGAGAAACCATCGTGAATACCAAGCTTTGTTGTTACAAACAAAGAAAGACCTGTCAATACAGCATGAATCCCATATAATACTGGTGATAAGAACATAAATGAGAATTCAATTGGTTCTGTAATACCAGTTAAAAATGAAGTTAAGGCAAGACCAATTAACATACCCGTAACTGCTTTACGCTTTTCTGGTTTTGCTGCTGCAATCATCGCAAAACATGCTGCTGGTAAACCAAACATCATGATTGGGAAGAAACCTGTCATAAACATACCCGCACTTGGATCTCCTGCAAAGAAACGAGCAATGTCGCCATTTACAACAGCTCCTGCTGAGTTTGTAAATTCACCAAATACAAACCAGAAGTACGTGTTCATTACATGGTGTAAACCAATTGGAATTAATAAACGGTTTAATAAACCGAAAAGTCCTGCACCAATTGCTCCTAAGTTAACGATACCATGTGCTACCGCATCGATACCGCTTTGAATTGTTGGCCAAATTTCTCCAAATACTAAACCTAACAGAAGCATCACTACAGATGTAATAATTGGAACGAAACGTTTACCAGCAAAGAATCCTAACCATTCTGGTAATTTAATTTTATAGAATTTGTTATATAGTAATCCCGCAACGATACCAGCAATAATACCGCCTAAAATAGCCATGTTAATTTTTGATGCTAACGTTGCCGCTTTGGAAATCTTTCCTAAAGTATCTGCTACTTTAGTTGGATCTACAGAACCAACTAAATCTTGAACACTTTTCAATTTATCGTTTAATTCTGCCGCTGAATACCCTTTACTTAAAGCATCGGTCGTATTTTTCAAAACAAGATAGCCAATCGCACCTGCAAGACCTGCGGCACCGCTGCCATCAACAGACAACCCAACAGCAACACCAATTGCAAAAATAAGTGCTAAATTATCAAAGATTGCTGCGCCGGCTTGTGCCATAACAGGAATATTAAATACGTCAGGCTGCCCTAAGCGAAGTAATAGACCCGCTGCTGGTAATACTGCAATTGGGAGCATTAACGCTTTACCAATACGTTGTAAAAACTGCAACATGTGAATTCCCCCTATCTAAAATTATGAAATCGTTACCATTTGTAAACAAGTTTTAGAAAACGCTTTCTATTACAAAATCATAATAACATATAGTTGTATAGATGTGTAGTTATTATAATCGATTTTTTTATAAATTTATGTTCCTTTATTTAATTCTATATATATCCATTTTAATTTTCTGGCATATAAGTCTCTGCTATGCAGAATAAAAGATGACCGCTTCTATGCGCGGCCAGATGCTCTCGACCGCCTAAAAAGAGGGTTTTCTATTCATTTCCTATATATATAAAGGAAATGAATAGAAGTTGCATTTTATCATTCCTCAATTTCATGTTATTATTTATTTCCACGCTTGTCGGGAAAGTTAAATTTAATAACTAATACAACTAGGGGTGTTTATTATGCAGTGTATCGAGACTAACAACTTACAACAATTATTAGATCAAGTTCAGCCCTATACGAAACAAGGTAAACTTGCAACGTATATTCCTGAGTTAGGAAACGCAAATCCTGATGATTTAGGAATCGCCATTTATCATAAAGACGGCCATTACGTTCATGCCGGAAAATCCCAGACACTCTTTACACTCCAAAGTATTTCAAAAGTAATTACCCTTGCACTCGCACTTTTAGATTGCGGTGAAGAGTATGTATTTTCTAAAGTTGGCATGGAACCAACTGGTGATCCTTTTAATTCTATTATTAAGCTAGAGACAACAAGCCCATCTAAACCATTAAATCCAATGATTAATGCCGGGGCATTAGCTATTACAAGTATGATTGCAGGAAATTCTAATGAAGAAAAAATGGAACGTATCCTTCACTTTGTTCGTGATATAACAGATAATCCTTCCATTAATTACTCTTCTAAAGTTGCCATCTCTGAATTAGAAACGGCTTTTTTAAATCGTTCTCTTTGTTACTATATGAAACAAAACAACATCATTGATGGGAATATCGAAGAGTTAATGGACCTATACACACGTCAATGTGCAATCGAAGTAAGTTGCATCGACTTAGCTCGTATTGGACTCATCTTTGCAATGGATGGTTATGATCCATATTATAATAAACAAATTATCCCCAAACATATTACAAAAATTTGTAAAACATTTATGGTGACATGTGGTATGTACAACGAGTCTGGAGAATTTGCAATTCGCGTTGGGATCCCAGCGAAAAGTGGTGTAGCTGGCGGTATCTTAGGCTGCGTCAAAGGTGAAATGGGTATTGGAATTTTCGGCCCTGCACTAGATGAAAACGGAAATAGCCTTGCTGGACTTAAAATATTAGAATTGCTTTCTGAACAAGAAGGCTGGAGTATTTTCTAAAAAGCGTCTAAAAAGGCGCTTTTTTCTTTATAATTGTGCATATTCTTTGTACAGGTTTGAATAGTATAGTACAACCTAATGTTTTATAACATGAAACTCCCATGCGAGGAATATCTTTAAACTAATCAGCTCTTACGGAAAGTATTCGGTGAACAAACTGGATAAAACGGAGGTACCCATGAAACTCATCCTTCAAACAGAAGATCAGGCAGTTCTTGAGAAGACCATCCTTCTTTTTGTATTAAGTATCGTTGAAAGTTTAAAATTAAAAGTTGTCTCCCTTGATGAAGCCTATCGATACATATTTAATCTAGATGTGCTGGAATTGTTAATGGATCGAAGTATTGATGATAAAGTACTAGAAATTATCCATTTTGGCATTGAATTAGAAGACATTCAAAATTTAATCCCCGAAGATTTAGAACAAAATATCGAAGAGTTAAAATGGCGCTGTATTCAAGTACTAAGTGACTATGAAATGTATGAAGAAACGGAACAATTATTTGAAGATATTCGGTAAGATGAAGCTTCCATTACATGTAGAAAAAGCACCTTTTTAGGTGCTTTTTAATGTTTTTTCAAACTATTTTTATACGTTTCAATATTCACTGGTAATTCTTCCTCTTCTAACGTATGTTCATTTACATCTTTATGAATATACGCACCTTTTGGAGGTTGATGATCGTGTCCTTTTTTCTTATGATCAAAGGATTTACCGCGTCCCATACTAACACCTTCCTTTACCTAAAGTCTATGTTAGTATAAATAAAAGGGCGTCGACATATGCAATAGTTTGTTGTATTTCCGAGGAAATGGTAGAAAATTGTTTTATTCGTTACTTAACGAGCAGTAGAATCGCTTTACTCTATACTTGCTGCTATGCAAAACACACCATGACTCCTGCTCGCTTAATCCTTTTGTTTTTAAACCTCGCATGTGGCAGGAAAAGGCACTGACCGTTTCTATGCACGGCCAGATGCTCTCGTCCCTCCTAAAAAAGGGGTTTTATGTCGTTCTTTAACTTATATAGCTTTCACAAAAGCTGCTTAACTGCAATGATAATAAGCAAAGCTCCAGCAATGATAGTTGCCCATTTCCCTAGATATAGCGCTAAGTATTTTTTACCGATATACGAACAGAACCTAACACATAAGAAGCTAAAACAACCTGAAATTATAGCCGTTATCCACAAATTCAAATTTGTCACACCTGCATCAAAACCACCTGCAATGTTATTAATGGATAATGCAACGCCAAGTACAATTGCTTCTGAAAAGCCAATTATTTTAGACTCATCAAAATCAGCTGCTTCTGGATTACGTAAAATACGCATCAACACATTGCTTTGCTTTCTTTCTCCTTCCTCTTTACTAAGCAGCGGCTGACATAATACCAATACGCCAATACTTCCAAGTACGATAGCGCCTATCGTATTAGCGGCAGCACTTGAAATAAACAAGGAAAGCCAATTCCCGAAAAAACCTGCCAAGAGTGTAAAGAAAAAGCCAAAGAAAGCTATGATAAAATTGTTGAACCATGAGATATGAATCTTCCGAATTCCATAAGCAATGCCTACACCCGCATTATCTAAATTTGAAGCAATCCCAATAAAAAGAATGGAAAGCAAACTTGTTATATACACCAATAAGCACTCCTTTATTGCACTTTTTATTGCATCGTATGCAAATATTGAGCAATTGTGCCTGTCTGTTTCATATACTTTTAATAAAATCTCAACATTTCAGAAACAAAAAGGAGCGCCTAAAACTATGTCTACTCAAAATATAAACCATCAACTCGGTACGGTATTAAAAGAATTGTTACAAGAGCGTTCATTATCGATGCGGCAGTTTGGAACGCTAACCGCTATTGATCCTTCCACCATTTCACGAATTATTAATGGAAAGCAACAAGTGAAGAAAAAGCATCTTCAAAAATTTGCAGAATGTCTACAAATCCCTATACAGTTCTTATATGATGCAACGTATGCCAAACAGCCTCAACAAACTACTGAACCCCAGACTGAAATGTATACATCAATTGATGCCATTCAAAACACATTACAATCCTCCAACTTATTTGATTACAAGTACACAACAACTCGTGTAAAACAAGAGCTTGAAAATTACGAACGCTATGCACAAACAACAGAAGGCACACGCCTTATTCATGAAGGATTCTCAACAAAATTGCAACAACTTGATAGTACAGGTCCTTTCATTGATCAATTAACAGATATGTATCATCAATTTTGCAACAAAGCCATTACACCGCAAGAACGAGTAATTATCGGAAGTGCCTTGCTCTATTTCGTTTTATCAACAGATATTATTCCAGATTACGTATTTCCCATTGGATACTTAGATGATGCAATTGCAGTAGAATTAGCAAAGGAAAAATTAATTGAGATTAAAAACAAATCGGAGAAAGAAGAATAAATGATTCCACATAAAAAACAAAGAAAACCGGGGCAACATGCCCCGATTTTCTTTGTTTTTATTATAAACTATGTACTTCTTTTGTATTCGTTTCTTCAACCTGTTTCATTTTTTTATTCTTAGAAAAATGATAAAACAGTAAGCAAACTAACATAAACGGAATGCCACAATACAATGCCATACGTTGATCTGGAATAAAAGCCATGCTCACAATTACCGTCATATTTAATATGAAAGAAAGAAGCGGCACAAACGGATACAACGGCGTTTTAAATTTCAGATCCTTAATATCCCCGCCTTGCTTTACGTACCTTCTTCTACCTAAAAGATTTGATAAAGCAATAGATGCCCAGACTAGTATTGCACCGAATCCTGCAATTGAAAGAAGCCATAAATAAACTGTATCCTCTGCATATATACCACATAATAAGGAAAGACAACCAACAATCGTACTTGTAATTAATGCATAAATTGGAACACCCTTTTTAGATAACTTCCCAAAAATCGGGCTAATCATCCCTTGGTTCGACATAGACCAAAGCATACGAGAAGTTGCATATAAGCCAGAATTTGCTACTGATAACACCGCTGTAATAATAACGAAGTTCATAATATCTGCAGCATATGGAATCCCAATTTTATCAAATACAACTACAAACGGACTTTCTACTAATCCCGCTTGTTGCCATGGGAATAAGCCAGCAAGTATAAACATCGAAAGTATAAAGAAAACGAATATACGCCAAACCGTGTTATTAATTGCTTTCGGAACGGTTTTCTCCGGATTTTCACTCTCCCCAGCCGCAATACCAACAATTTCAGTTCCCTGAAAGGAGAAGTTGACGGCAATCATTGTAACTAGAATCGCTTTCAGTCCATTCGGGAACAGTCCCCCGTGATCCGTAAAGTTTGAAAGCATCGGTGCTGCTTCATTTCCTTTCATATGTAAAAAACCAAACATCGCTGCACCGCCTAAAATAATAAACGCAATAATCGTAATGACTTTAATACTCGCAAACCAAAACTCAACCTCTGCAAAACTCCGTGATGATAATGCATTAATAGCAAAAAGAAGTACTGCAAAAGCAACGCACCAAATCCAAGATGGAGCATGTGGAAACCAGCGCTTCATTAAAATGCTCACTGCGATTAGTTCAATACCTATCGTAACAGACCAGTTTAGCCATGACATCCAACCGACTACATAACCTACCGCAGGCGAAATATTCTTTGTAGCATACATTTGATAAGATCCTGCATTCGGCATGGCAACTGCTAATTCGCCAAGGCAGAGCATCGTTAAATACATAACAAAGCCCCCAACAAGATACGCGACAAGTGCACCGCCTGGTCCAGCCTCATGAATCGTATAGCCAGATCCTAAGAAAAGCCCTGTACCAATAACCCCTCCAAGTGCAATCATAAATATGTGTCGACTTTTTAGCTCTCGCTTTAACTCCTGGTTTTGCTTTTCCATATGAATCCCCCTTACCCAAAGATGTAAACGCTTTAAAAATAATATAAAAAGAATAAAGTGCATTCTCATTATTAATATAGATTTGTAACAGGAGGGAGATGTTTCAAAAGAAAATCTCCCAATCCAAGGAAATACCGATAACCCGATAGATAGTTGCTACGAAAAATTTTTTATCATTTACCATAATTGTTTAAAAGATTAACAGAAAACAGTACATTATCCAGAGGGACTTTATAAATCCATTTCATTTGGCAACACGTAAGTCGCTGCTATGCACAATACAACATAACCGCTACCTGCTTTCTCCCTTTGTTTCAAACCTCGCATGTGGCAGGAAAAGGCCTGACCGCTTCTATACATGGCCAGATGCTCTCGCCCTCCCTTAAAAAGAAAGGAAGTTTTTATGTCGCTTTTTTTAATTTATATATATCAATCACTTCCTGTGATTAATAAATCATCCCTAACTGCTATTAATAATGTTTCACTCGTGATAGCTTGTCCTTCTTCTACTTCTAGCAATTCCACATAGCCGCTAATTCCCACTTTAACTTCTACTTTTTGTTTATCCATTGTTTCAATTAAAGCCAATTTCTCCCACTCATAAACATAAGAGCTTTCATCAATAAATAATTTTGCAACTCTGCCATAACAAGGACTGTACACGTTTTCTACTACTGTTTTCATCTTTTAAACCTCTCTTCCTTATTAAGTGCGCTTGTAAGCCTTTTAACCCACCTCCAAATTGCTAGAATTCAATTATTATTTATGCAAGATATGTACCAACCTAATTTCTGACTTGAGATTAAGAGTTCATACTGAAAAAACCTTCATTCTACGCAAAATCTTTCTTTTCTCTTAAAGACTTTTAACCTTAAAAGCGCAAATTTTTTTTGCATACTCGCAAAAATTTTATTAAAATTAAGAAAAATCAGTCTTCATAGGGTGTAACAAGGAGAAGATGAAACATGTATACAGAAGAAATCAATTTCAAAAAATTAATTGAAATGAATATGCTATATGAGACTTTACTTAATGAAATTGATATTGGGATTCACATGATTAATGAAGAAGGCAAAACAATCATCTATAATCGCAAAATGATGGAGATTGAATCGATGGATCGTAAAGATGTACTATATAAAAATCTTTTAGAAGTATTTGCATTTGAAGAAAACCAGAATAGTACTCTTATCGAGGCATTAACAGTTGGAAAAGCGAAGAAAAATATAAAACAAACTTATTTTAATAATAAAGGACAAGAGATTACAACGATTAATGATACCTTTCCTATAGTGAAGCATGGAAAAATCAAGGGCGCTATTGAAATAGTAAAGGAGATTCCTCCCTTAAAACAAATTAGTAAAGGAAACGCCATTCGAGGGCATCATACTAAATTTACCTTCGATCATATAATAGGTCATTCTAGCGCCATTCAATCGGTTATTACAGAAGCAAAAAGAGTAACACGTACCTCTTCCTCTGTACTGATTGTGGGAGAAACAGGAACTGGAAAAGAACTATTTGCACAAAGTATTCATAATGAAAGCCATCGTGCTGGAAAGCCTTTTATCTCGCAAAATTGCGCGGCCATACCTGAAACTTTAATGGAAAGCTTATTATTCGGTACAAACAAAGGAGCTTTTACAGGGGCAATCGATAAACCAGGTTTATTTGAGGAAGCACATGGAGGAACTTTATTATTAGATGAAATTAACTCATTAAGCCCAGCACTGCAAGCTAAATTGCTGCGTGCCATCCAAGATAAAACAATCCGAAGAATCGGAGGAACACAAGAAAAAGAAGTAGACGTTCGCATCATAGCTACAATTAATGAAGATCCGATTGAAGCTATTACGCATAATCGTCTGCGAAAAGATTTATATTACAGATTAAGCGTCGTTACTTTATTTCTCCCACCTTTAAGACAGCGTAAAGAAGACATCTTACCGCTTCTTCATCGTTTTATTGAAAAATATAATATGCAGTTTGGCTTACAAGTACAAAGTGTAGATGACAGCGTAATAAATTTTTTCTATCAACACGACTGGCCCGGTAATATACGTGAGTTAGAGCACATCATTGAAGGCTCTATGAACTTAATTGAAGATGAGGACGTTATTACAACATCCCATATCCCAACCCGTTTTTATGAGCTAACAAAAAACGAATTTCCCATTCATCCGCCTCTAGCCAGATGGGAAAACAATCAATCGAAAACTTTAAAGAACACAATAAAAGAAATGGAAAAAGAATATATCATCGAAATTCTTAGCGAACATAATGGAAATATCTCGCAAGCCGCAAAATACTTAGGATTAAGTAGGCAAAACCTGCAATATCGCTTAAAAAAGTATGGGTTGAATACGTAATCTTAGAGGTTTCTAGAAGCGCAGGCGACCATTCTTAAAGATAAAGTGAAACTTCCATCAGTGGGGGTTTCTTCATCTCCCACTGATGGAAAGCCCGCCCAATCGGGCTTTTACGGGCAGTTATCCCCCACCTATCTTCTTCGATTCTCTCTCAACCTTGAGGTGGGGGTCTTACTGCCCGTTAATGCGGGATAAATGGTTTAGATAACGTGGAAAAACAATAGAAACAGTATAAATCGAGTACGAAATCTCAAAGGTTTTATACTCGATTTTTTCTTGTTCTATAAGGGTTAAATGCATGCGTGAACATAAAATCACACTTCGATTACAATCATGACAATAGTTATTACCAAACGGTATTTAGGGTACTATTAAAATTGACATTTAAGAGAAAAAAATCAGAATAATAGGTGAATTATAGTATAATTTTTACAGTTGCAATATTAGTCTTTCACATTTCAGGAGGGGAATAATGGAAATAAAATTACAATCAGAAAGTAAACAGATCGAAAATAATGTAAAAATATTATTAATTTATCTATTTCTATTCAACCCTGTTTGGATTTTTAAAGAATTATGGTTAGTACAGTATATTGAACCATTGAGTGAAGCTACATCCACATTTTTAAATGCATCGATTAAGGTTTTAGTATGGATATTCCCTGTTTGGTTATACATAAAGTATTACTTACACGCTAATCCAATTAAGTATCTAAAAATAAAAAATGTAAATAAAGGTATGTTTTGGGGAATATCTCTTTCGCTACTTCTAGGTCTTTGTTTTGCTTTTGAAATATACATTTTAAATGATCAATCTTTTAATTTTAAATTATCTTTAAATAACTATATGAATGGAATTTTGTTGGTTGGAATTACTGAAGAAATTGTATTCCGAGGCTTCATTTTACAAGAACTTAATAAAATATTATCTTTTTGGAAGGCTAACATAATCACTTCTTTTTTATTTCTAATCATACACTACGTTATTTGGATCTATGATGGTGTATTCTTTGACCTTTGGAGTCATATCTATGTTTTTCTAATTGGCATATTCTTTGGATTAATATTTAAAAAGACAAGATCGCTTTGGTCGGTTATTATATTGCATTCCTTTCATAATTTGTTTGTTAGTATTATGTAATCAAGGAAATTACATTATTACTTTTATTAAATTAACGGGGGCGCTTGCGGAATATAGCTCATTGAAATGATTAAACTGTATTCCATTAAAGGACAAGATTATTGAACGAATTTCAATTTTTCCATAGCAAACTGGGGAAATGATTTGAAGAATATTGTTAAAGCCCAGAGCTTTTTTGCTCTGAGCTTTTTGGTCTGTTATTTAGGATTTTTCCATAATAACTGAATTACTTAACTTAAAAAACGGCCTTTATTTCCCCCTAAAAATCAACTTTCTCCAAATACAATCCACTTGCATCAGCAAGACAATTGATTTGATTTCGTTGTTTTTCCTCTAAAATTTGTGGTATTGCTTCAGCGTCTAACTGACCTAATCCAACTTCTATTAACGCTCCAACAATTTTTCTCACCATATTGTGAAGAAATCCGTTTCCGCTTACTCTAATTTGAACGAAGCCATCCTTTTCCGTTACATCTAATGAATAGATTTCACGAACCATAGATTTTTTCTTCGACTTCGCATTAGAGAAAGCTGTAAAATCATGCGAACCGATAAAATATTGAGCTGCTTTTTTCATACTTTCAATATTTAACTTTTTCCCAACATGCATGCTGTATTTACGCATGAATGGATTCGTATGTTCTTCATTCCAAATCTTATATAAATACGTTTTCGCTTTCGAATTGTAACGGGCATGGAAACGCTCCGAAACTAATTCCACATCAGTAATACTAATATCATTTGGTAAGTATTGATTTAAATACTTTTTCACTTTAGGTTCCGTCAAATTCTCATCAATCTTACAGTTAGCTACTTGATTAAGAGCATGTACACCCGCGTCTGTTCTGCTGCATCCAATGATTTCAATTTCTCTTCCTAACATTTCAGATAATACATTTTCTATTTTTCCTTGAATGGTATTTTCACTATTGCCGAGCCGCTGCCAGCCTTTATAGCGACTGCCATCATATTGAATTGTTAATTTGTAGTTGTTCATTGTTTTCTGTTACTAAGCCTATTCTGTTTTTAGTAACAGACTCACCGCCTTTCTTATATCTAGAAAATACACTGAACCCTTTTAATCAGTGTACCTCTAAACCTCTACATTTAAAAATACCATGATATAAAGCATCATGGTAGATGAGAAATATACAAAAAGACCGATTTTACTCGGTCTCTTGTATACACGCTTAATTATTAAAATTGATCCCCAAAACTTAACCACAACTCCATCGCCGAATCTAGTTCATGATGTAATTCAAGTTTCCTACCATATAGCTGATTAAGCTCCTCATACTCGATATGATCGGCAGCCATGGCTATATCGAGCTGTCTTATTTCATCTTCAAGCCTTTCAATCTTTGCTAACGCCTTAGTCTTTACTGCTTCCTCTACTTCACTAAGCTTCGTACATCCTCTCTCATGCCAGTCCCGTAAAATGCCCTTCACATAAGCAAGCGTATGCTTGCTTATGTGAAGGGCATTCTGGAGTGCTTTCAATACAAGTTCATCTGACAGGTCATCCATCCACGCATTCAGTTCATCCTTTGTATATGGTGACAAGCCGCCAAAGTTTTGTTCATAAAATGTGAATAAATTGCCGTTTCCATAATAGATATAAAGACGAGTGAGGAAATTTGGTAATTTGCTTTTATAAAAAATAACTACTATGATTTTATTTCTTTCGGGATGATTCTTGTAGTAGTAATTTTTTTATTTTGTTTTTGTAATGATTTATTACTTGTAAGGGGCTTTTGATGGGCTTGCAAGGAGATTGTAAGGGGCTATTCAGTGTGAATCGAAAGAATTTGGCTATCATTTTTATATGTCATTCTATTCAAAATCCAAATCCGACCAATTTAATACAATAAAATCTAGTCAAAAATAATGAAAATTTAAGAATAATAAGGTAAACTAATCAATGGTTTTAGTTTAAAATCGGTTGACGTTGATGTATGTGGAGGAATAGCTTATGAACAACAATACAGTAAATGATTCAGTTGAAGAAGTTGATAAAAAACGAGTAAACTCAAGCAAACGTTTTACAAATTGGAAGTTTATCACAGCGGGTGGCGGTATAATTGCACTTCTCCTTGGGGGAATGAGTTATTATCAGACAACTCGTTTCAATTCACAGGTTACGATTAATGACACAAAAGTCGGCGGTCTGACTGCTGATCAGACAATACAGAAATTAAAAATATCTGGATTAGAAAACAAAGTCTATATCGGCCAACAACAAATTTTAGATGAAAAAAATACGCAAACGGAACTTACGGAAGAAGATTTGCCTAAAGTTAAGAAACTATTAAAAAGCCAGTGGACATTTTTCCCTTCCTCAAAGGAAAAAAATTATTCGCTGCTACCGGAAAAGGCGGATCAGTATCGAAGCGAAACGATGAAAAAACTTGTAGAAGAAAAGCTCTTATCTATGAATAAAAATTTAAAAGCGCCTCAAGATGCTATGGCGAAGCTCGAACAGGGCAAAGTTATTATCTCAAAAGGCATTGATGGAAAACAGTATGATGTTGCTGGTCTATTGAAGGATTACGACAAGCAGAAGTATAAAAGTGAAATCCATCTGAAGCCTGTATACATACAGCCTATTAAAGAAAACAATCCGGTTGTCAAAGAAGAGGAGAAAAGGCTACAGGATCTCCTGCAACAGTCTGTTGATTATAAGGTACAAAATGAAGTGTACTCTTTAAAAGCTAAAGATCTAATTAAAAATGCCTCTATGTCAAAGGATATGAAAGTTACAATCGACGCGAGCGACATTAAGAACAAGATTGCTGAAATTAATAATTCTAAATCAACATTAAATAAAGACTTCACATTTAAAACCCATTCTGGTTCGGTCATATCAGTAAAAGGACAAGGCTATGGCTGGGCACTAGATATTGAAAAAGAAACAAGGCAAGTCCAACAAGCCTTTGAAAAAGGCGAAAAATCGCTTTCCGCTTCTAATATTCACGGAAATGGCTGGAATAATGAAGGCATCGGTTATGAAACAACATCGAATAACGGCATTGGAGACACGTATGCGGAAGTGTCAATTGCAGAACAGCAAATTTGGATTTACAAAGATGGAAAATTGGCAGTCACAACGAATGTAGTGACAGGTAAACATAGCACCAATGAAGATACATCACCGGGAGTGTGGTATATCCTCTATAAACGATCACCGTACACACTCAAAGGCAGTGCAGTAGGTAAACCTGATTATTCCGTTAAAGTAGATTACTGGGCTCCGTTCACAAACAGCGGACAAGGGTTCCACGATGCCGGCTGGCGTACAGACTGGGCAAATACTGCCTATTTAACGGGAGGTTCAGGCGGATGTGTCAATCTCTCTCCTAGTATTGCGAAAACCGTGTATGATAATCTCAGTACTTATGAACCGGTTGTGGTGTACTAGTAAATAGCAGTATCTCAAGTATTTTCTTTATAAAAATAAAGAAGCAGGAAATCCTAAGTGATTTTCTGCTTCTTTTTTATTATTTATGTTCCGTACTTCTCCTGTACGGGATGGAAGAACAGTTATATGCTTATATTCAACTACAACAAAAATCCACCTGATTTGACATATCAAACAATTTACTTCCCATATCTGTTATCAAATCTTTTAACTCAAGATTGTTTATCCATTCCTTTGGCAAAGCGGCTATGCCATAAGCTGCACCGAGAATGTTACCACAAATTGCTCCTGTAGAATCACTATCACCATCATGATTGACGGACATAATGAGAGCTTCTTTAACAGTAGATGTCTTTAACGCGCAATATAAAGCAATGGCTAATGCTTCTTCTGCAATCCAACCTTCACCTAATTTTTGAATAGCTCGTTGGGGGTCTTCATCACCTTTGGTAAGCTCTATGGCCTTTTCTATTGCATTTAAAGTTTCCTCACAGCCTTTATGCGTTTTAAGTACATCAATTGCAATCATTATACTTTCAATAACGCTTTTTCCATTTATAAGTTCCGCAATAATAACGGCAAGTGCTCCTGCTGCAAGATATCCTGTAGGATGCCCATGAGTGATTGCCGCAACTTCAGCTCCAGTTCGAAATGCATATTCCGGTTCTCTATGAAGAAACAAACCTACTGGTGCAATACGCATTACTCCTCCACAGCCTTTACTATTATTGATTGGCTGTTTCACTGTTCCCATTTTCCCACTTCCAAGAGCCATTAAGCAGCTATGTCCTGGTGCCCTTTTAGAGAACAATTCCTTATAATCCAAAATACTATTTCTTTCTTCATGTGGCTGTGGTTCCAGCCAAAACTTACCATCATCAGTCGGCGTTTTTTCAGTCTGTGTATAGTACCAACGAAGGTAGGATTGATAAATGCCGCTCCCAGCAAAAGATCCAATGCCTCTCTCGCTACAACGCTGGTATGCCCATATCATTCCGTCTGCTGTAAATAAGGTCATCTGTGTATCATCGGATATAAGAGCCCTACCAGTGACTTTATCTGACTTTAACCCTGTTATTCCATGCTCCCCAAACTTGGATTTAATTTTATCTAGTGTCATAAACTCCACAGTATAACCAAGAGCATCACCGATAGCACCACCGAGCAAGGAAGCTATAAATAAATCTTTTATATTTCTCATAGTAACTCCTTTTCTAGGTTTTGAATTTCTCACTCATGTGATGGTCGAGAAAAAATTGATTCATTGTTCAAATAGGGAATTTAGCATATCTAGAGGAAAAAGCCAATCTTCTACATATAATAGATGATTAGCTTCTTTCTCTGTAAATATTTAAGTTCCTAACAGCCCTTTTAATTAAATTCATTGCACCGACAGAGCGCCAGTTTGATGGAAAAAACAGAAGGAATTATCCTTTTTTACTTCAACGAAAAGGGCAAAAAATTTATTTTAGTTAGCTACTTTTTCTAACAAGCTTCACAACATTCTCCACATGCGCCGTATGCGGGAACATATCCACTGGCTGTACATATTCTACGTCATAGCTCTTCATTAACGTTTTCACATCACGCGCAAGTGATGATGGATTACAAGATACATACACAACCTTTTTCGGTTGAACTTTTAAAATTGTTTCGAGTAATTTATCATCACAGCCTGTACGCGGCGGATCCACAACGATTACATCAGGACGCCAGCCTTCTTTTACCCATTTTGGCAGCCATTGTTCCGCTTTTCCAGCTTCGTATTTTGTATTTGTAAAGCCGTGACGCTTCGCATTTTTCTTCGCATCTTCAATCGCTTCTGGAATGACATCCATACCGCGTACTTCGGCTGCATCTTTTGCAAGCCACAGTCCGATTGTCCCAACGCCACAATACGCATCTACGATTTTTTCTTTTCCTGTTAAAGCAGCTGCTTTTTTCGCTTCGTTATATAACACAACGGTTTGCTCAGGATTTAATTGGAAGAATGCGCGTGCAGATAATTCAAATGATAAATCACCAAGTGTTTCTTGAATCACTTCTTTTCCAGCTAAGCGGAATGTTTTATCACCAAAAATGACAGATGTTTTACGCCAGTTCACATTTTGCATAATCGATTTTACAGATGGCATTTGTTTCTGCACTTCTGCAATAAACTGTTCTTTATTCGGCAATTCTTCTTTTGTCGTAATTAATGTAACTTGTACTTCCCCTGTTTGTACTGCAGCACGCGTTACAATTGTACGTACAAGACCTTTTTGTTTTCTTTCATTGTAAATAGAAATGTTCAGTTTTTCTAATATACGTCTTACCACTTTTGTTGCTTCGTTTGTTGCTTTATGTTGAATCATACAATGAGAAATATCAATTAAACGATGAGAGCTTTGCTCATATAATCCTGTAATTACTTTTTCATCTTTGCGTCCTACTTGTAATTGACTTTTATTACGATAATGCCATGGATCTCCCATGCCAAGTGTCTTACGAATCTTATCTTCCATACTTCCGTTCATGTACTTCTCAAATGCTTGTACAACGATATCGCGCTTTTGATTTAATTGCTCTTGATAATCTAAATGCTGAAGCTGACAACCACCGCATTTCTCATATACAGCACATGGCGGTTTTATACGATGCGGCGAAGCTTTACGAATTTTTTTCACTTTTGCTTCCGCAAAACCACGCTGAATTTTCGTTGTTTCTGCAACAACTTCTTCTCCTGGAAGTGCCCCTGGAATGAAGACAACTTGTCTTTTAAAGTAACCTACGCCCTCTCCGTTAATCCCAAGACGCTTAATTGTCACCGGAAACGTTTGACCAACTTCTAACTTACTCTCATGTTGTTTTTGTATCATTGTTACACCTCTACTCTATACTTTTCCATAAATACAATGATGCATAGCTGCAATATGGTTCACACTCTTCTTTCATTCGTTCTAAAAATACGTCATCTGGCTTTTGTTCTAATTGAAATAACTGTTGAAGCGCACGTTGAATCCCGATATCTGCTTTTGGAAACATATTTTGACGTCCAAGTCCGAACAATAAGAAATTTTGTACAGTCCATGCTCCAATACCTCGCAGCGGCATTAAAATCGCCTTCACTTCTTCGTCCGTTTTTCCTTCTAACTCTTCTAAGTTTAACTTACCATCCACAATATGTTTCGCAAGCCCAATCATATATTCTGCTTTCCGCTGACTAAATTTTTGATTTCTCAATTCTTCTACTGTAATATTCGCTACTTGTTCAGGTGTCGGAAAAAAGAATACTCCTTTTCTTTCTGTGCCATATGTTTTCACAAATTGTTCTGTAAGTTTTGTCGCAAATTTCAAATGAACTTGTTGATGAATAATACAACGAAGAAGGCAAGCAAAATAACCGAACTCTAAAATAATTGGAGTATATGCAAATGTTTCAAAAAGCGGCCGTAATGATGTGTTTAAAAAATGATGCTGAATCTCATGAAAAGGTTGATTCCATTGAAAAATAGAAGAAATACGCTTCATAATTTCGTCTTGTTTATTGCTTTGACTAGAAATCCAAAATTGCGGCTTTTCTGTTGTCCCCTTCCCTTGTACACGGACAACAATTTGTTCTCCATCTATGGTAAGCGGAACATGAATTGTTTTATCTTCTAAATGAATCATATTTAACGGGTCAAAAGATAAACGCTTTAATACTTCTTCAAAACGATATGGATAGTCTAACGTAATTTGTTCGCTCCACATACATTCCTCATCCTTTTTACACATCATTATAGCATGAGAAAACCGCAAGCATACATGCTTACGGTTGATTGCTTTTTACTAAATCATCCAAGCTTTTAAAATGATACCCCTTCGCGCGCAAATCATCAATGATTTTCGCAAGTGCCTCTGTGTTATCCTTCGAAACAGAATGCAATAAAATAATTGCTCCAGGGTGAATCATATTCATTACGTTATTATGAGCATACTGCCATCCTCTTTGCTGATCCACTTTCCAATCGAGAAAAGCAAGTGACCAAAAGACATTATAATAGCCCATATCTTTTGCCAGTGCTAATGTACGTTCACTAAAAATTCCGCGCGGCGGCCGAACATATAGTACTTCTTTTTGTCCTGTTACCTTTTTAATTTCATCTGTTACAACTTGCAATTCTTCACGAAGCTTTGCGTCGTTTACCGTTGTAAAATCTGGATGAGTCTGTGAATGGTTTCCAACAATATGTCCTTCATTCACCATTCGTTTTAATAAATCTTCTTGAGTTTTAATATAGTGTCCTGTCACAAAAAACGTTGCCGGTACTTTCTTTTCTTTTAACACATCGAGAATTTTTCCCGTAAAGCCATTTTCATATCCATTATCAAACGTTAAATAAATATCTTTTTTCTTTGTATCCCCTAAATAAAACCCTCCATTTTTCTGCAGCAGTTCTGTAAACTTCTGACCAGCATCCGGAGGAGTTTCATTCTTCGCACGCGGAATTCCCCAATGATTTGGTGTATTCACATAAGCAAGCACAGAAGCCGGAACAAGTACCATCATAATTGAAAAGATAATACCAATGTATAACCAATTACGCTTCATTGTATAAGCTCCTTTTCACATAGAATCGTACTTGTAGTTTCTGTGTCTCTAATTTGTTTCATGCTGAACACGTTTTTCCATTTATGCCAATACAAAGCAATCAATATATCGACCACTCTTTGCAATATATCGGCGACTCGACACAATATAAAGATCCTTCGACAACGTTCGACGCACAAAAAAGAGCTGACAACAATCAGCTCCTCTTTCTTATTTAAAAACTGGTTCTTTAAACGTTGCTAACTTCTCTAAAGATGATTTATCTACATCAGCATGTAAGCTATTACCATGAGAATCCATTGTTACAACTGCTTTAAATCCTTCTACACGTAAATGCCACATTGCTTCTGGAATACCGAATTGTAAGAAATCAACATCTTTTACTTCTTTAATGCACTCTGCGTAGTACTGCGCTGCACCGCCAATTGCATTTAAATATACACCGCCATGTTCATTTAGTGCTGCCAATGTTTTCGCACCCATACCGCCTTTACCAATAACAGCGCGAATACCAAATTTCTTCATAATATCGCCTTGGTACGGTTCTTCACGAATACTTGTTGTTGGTCCTGCCGCTTTAATGTTCCAATTGTCATTCTCGTCTTTTACAACAACTGGTCCACAGTGATAAATAACTTGTCCATTTAAATCAACTGGACAGTCGTTATCCATTAAATGTTTATGAATTGCATCGCGGCCCGTATACATCATACCGTTAATCGTTACAACGTCACCAACGCGAAGCTCACGAATTTGTTCCTCTGTAATTGGAGCCTGTAAGACGATTTCACGTTGCGTATTTGCTTCTTCGTTTGTTTCCTCATGTTTTAGCGTATCTTCACCTTCTTGGTATAACCAATCAATAATTTCACCTGATTCTGGGTGAATCGTTACACCCAGGCGGCGATATGCCCAGCAGTTATACGCAACAGAAACATAGAAGCTAGCTGGAAGACGGTTATATACACCAATTTTACAGCCAAGTAATGATGTTTCGCCGCCAAATCCCATCGTTCCAATACCAAGCTTATTCGCATTTTCCATAATATAATCTTCAAGTTGCTTCAATTCTGGAATTGGATTTTCATCATCTAACGCACGGAACAATTGGTTTTTCGCAAGCTCATAACCAGACGTGCGATCTCCTCCGATACCGACGCCAATTACGCCAGCACTACATCCTTGACCTTGTGCTTGATATACCGCATGAAGAAGGCATTTACGGATTCCTTCTAAATCGCGACCAGCTCGTCCTAGCCCTTCAAGTTCACAAGGTAAGCTGTATTGAATATTTTTATTTTCACAGCCACCGCCTTTTAAAATAAGACGTGCATCGATATAATCTTTTTCCCATTGTTCAAACTTAATAACAGGTGTTCCTGGCCCTAAGTTATTTCCGCTGTTATCACCAAACAGAGAATCTACAGAGTTCGGACGAAGCTTCCCATCTTTCGTCGCTTGTTCAATCGCTTTGTAAATTGCTTCTTTAATGTGTAATTGGTTTACACCAACTGGTGTGTACACTTTAAAAGTTGGCATCCCTGTATCTTGGCAAATTGGCGAAATATTATCATCTGCCATTTTAATATTATTTGTAATTGTGCCAAGCGCCATCGCTGAACGAGTTCCTGCACTTTCTCGCTCTTTCGCTTGTTGAATCACACGTCGAACATCTTTCGGTAAATTTGTTGACGTTTCAACAATTAGTTGATACATGCTTTCTTGAAGCTTTTTCATGATTACTTCCCCCTCAATTGTGAACGTTACCAAAACGCATTGCAAAATTTCACAATTTGATTATACTCTTTTTTTTCTATTCCTTCTATTTTCAATAGCATCTCAATGGGATTATATTTTTTTGTATCTTTTTAAATATGCTTGTACATCATCATATGCACCGCTTTCATTTGCATATTTAATGTAATTTTTAATTGTACGGAACCACTCTAATGTAGATGGTTTCGTTTCTACTATAGCATCGGTTAAATCCTTCATTGTAATGGTCCGCTCTATGCCCGTTGTCATAATTTCTTCTAAAACATTTTCTAAAGCTAGCTCCACTACATTCTCAATATCAGCACCAGAATAGAGTTCTGTTTCTTTCGCTAGCATATCGTAATCTATTGTTGAAATTGGTTTTCCCGCCAACTTAATCTTAAAAATACTGCTCCGTGCTTCTAAATCGGGCGGTGAAACAAAAATCATTTTGTCAAAGCGACCTGGTCTTTTAAATGCAGGATCAATATCCCACGGCATATTTGTCGCCCCAATTAACAATAATTTGTCTGTATTCGTATCAATACCTTCGATTTCTGTTAACAATTGATCTATAACTGTTCTTAGTGTCGGATGCCCTGATGCTTTGCTCCGGTTAAATCCAAGTGCATCCATTTCATCTAGAAATAAAATACATGGCTTTTTAGAACGAGCATATCGGAAAATTTCCCGTACATTTTGTTCACTTACGCCAACATACGGATCAAGAATATCCGTAATACTCATTGTCGCAAAATGCGCTCCACATTCTCCTGCAGTTGCTTTTGCAATATATGTTTTACCGCAGCCAGGAGGGCCATATAATAAAATACCACCACCAACTTTTTTCTTAAACCGTTCAAATAACCCCGGTGAAGTAAAAGGTTTTATAATTTTCATTTGGATCGCTTTTTTCACATCATGCAAACCGCCGACATCTTTAAATGTAATCTGATCTTGTTCATGTTTTTGTTTGCTTCTCCCGCCTTGAAGCACGTTCATCGGAATCACATTTTCTTCCGCGTTTTCATTTACATAAGCTGTATGTAACTGTTTTTCTTTTTCCGGAGATGGCTCTACTACGTAATGCTCGTTTTTTTCAAAATGGCTCTCTTCTTCTGTTACATGTATTGCTTCTTTCGGATTTGTAAGCGCCTTTGATAAAGCTGCAAGTTCAGCAGCAACTTTATCCTTCCATTCTTGATCACCATACTGAAGGGCTTTCGATAAAGCTTGCAGCGCATTTGCTATCTCTCCCTGCTCTTTATACTCCACCCCAATCAAATACCAAATCAATCCATTTTCTTCATCTTGTGCTACCACTTGTTTTAATACATCTATTTTATTCACCCTGCGCTCTCCCATCATGATTCTTTTATTTTTTTATACAATTTGTACATCGGTGTAGAAAAACAACCCCATATAAAAATAATAAAATACAATAAAAGTACGACTCTCATCATAACTTCCCAATGTAATGCAGCGAATAAACTTAACATTCCAAAACCTATTGCCGAAAAGATAAGTGAACCGCCTACTTTACCTATGAGGACATTCGGAAAGAAAATCGGATGAATCAGCTCTTCTGCTTCTTCTAAAATTTCAAGTAAATCTTTATTATTAGGCGCCAACAAGAACGCTTGTCGGTAATATTTGTATGCTTCTCTATACCTTTTCCTTGATGATGCATGGAGTCCTAACTTCACTAAAAAGTTTACCTCGTTATCTGATACATAATAATTATCTTTTAAAGATTCCTCTATTTCTTGTTTCGTTCCTATTGCGAGTAATAAAATAAATTGATAATGGAGAACGGTAGGATGGTTCGGATTAACTTCTACTGCTTCTTGTATAAGTTGCTTAGCTTTTTCAATATGACCTGTTTTTAATAAAATGTATGCATATTTCGCCATCGCTTGCGCATTGGAAGGGTCTGAATACAGGACATTCAAAAAACTTTGCTCCGCTTTTTCAAGTTCATTCGTATTTGTATATATATGTCCAAGTGTATAGTGAACTTCTTCTGGGGTATAACCATGTTGCAAAGCTGATAAGCAAAGCTCTTTTGCTTCATCATATTGTTCTAAATCTGCATAGCAACATCCCAAAAAGTACAATCCCTCCGCATGCTGCGGATTATGAGAAAGCAATTTTTCCAATTTCTGCTGTGCTGTTTCAATATGACCAATCTCGTAATAATGCAACGCTTCTTGCCACAACATCGTTTCACTTTGTGAAGTTGACATGGAGCATCTCCCCTCCTGCTATCAATGCCGCTTGGGCAATGATACCAACTATTCCAATGATTAAACCTATCCGACGTAACGACTCTACATTTTCATTTACTAAATTATGAATTCGAAACCGTTCCCGCAGCGCATATACATACACACCTGTTACGACTACAGCAGCTATTCGAGAAGCAATCTTTAGCACATATATATCGCCAATTAGAGCCGCACAGATGAACATTGCTAATAAAGTCATTATTCCTATCATAAGAAGTGTGTATATTTTCTTTTTGGACTCTTTTAACCAAATCGCATTGCAAGTTCCTAAAATCATAATCGGAATAATCCCAAAAATAAATCCAATAACAAAAAAGTTATAAATATTATACGTTTTTGTTTCTCTTGCTTGTTTTCCTTGTAATATAGGCTCCATCAAATAATATGACATATAATTCCTCCTTTTCCATATTCACATTATAAAGTATATTTTCATCCTATTTACAGTGAAAATAAAAAAGTCGACAACCTTTGTTGTCGACTTCTGATTACTCACTCTTTTTAAATTGCTCACACTTAAACTCAATATCATCTAACATTTCAAGAAGGCGATCTACATCTTCTAGTTCCACGTCTTCTGGTTCAATTGTATCAATAACCTCTATAAACATATTTAAACGTTCTTTCAAATATACTAATTGTGAATCCTTATCGTAAGTAGCATTTCCCATAGGTGCTCTCTCCTTTTTATTCGAGTTATCCTAATTTCCTATCTAGCATACTCATTTGTGTACTTGTTGAATCTTTATTTCATTATACAGCAAAAGCGATTATCGCGGTCATGAAATTTTAGTAAAATGGTTTATCCGGCCATTTAATGACAGTAAACTCCATCATCTTATGATGAAGAAAGAACAAAAAAGATAGACGAGGGATAAAGTGAAACTTCCCACTGCTGGAAGTTTCACTTTATCCCGCATTAACGGTCAGTAAATCCCCTTCCTAGGATGAAGAGAGAAGCAAAAGAGATAGGCGGGGATAACTGTCCGTAAAAGCCCGATTGGTTCAACTAACCAGCAGTGGGAAGGAAAAAAACTCCCCACTGCTGGAAGTTTCACTTTATTAAAAAGCAATCTTCTTCTATCATAGAGGATGGACAAATTGTTATTTCAATAGTCAAAGGAGTATTTCATAAATGGATACATCACAAAAAATGAAGCCGATTACTCCTTCTTATGATCCATGGGAAGCTTATATGGACCTTGAAGAGTATGGCAAATTATTATTAACAAACGTTGAATTTACAACGACAACATTATGCAATATGCGCTGTGAACATTGTGCTGTTGGTTATACATTACAGCCAAAAGATCCAAACCCACTTCCGCTTGATTTATTATTACAACGATTAGATGAAGTTCCACATCTACGTTCTTTAAGCATTACAGGCGGCGAACCTATGCTTTCCAAAAAATCTGTTGATAACTATGTAACACCGCTCTTAAAATATGCTCACGAACGAGGCGTTCGCACCCAGATTAACTCTAACCTAACTATAGATTTAGCCCGTTATGAACAAATTATTCCTTATCTCGATGTTTTACATATTTCTCATAACTGGGGAACGATTGATGATTTCGTTGAGGGCGGATTTGCGATGATGGAGCGCAAACCGTCATATGAACAACGTGCCAAATTATTTGAACGGATGATTTCAAATAGTAAAGCCTTATCAGAAGCAGGTGTTCTTGTTTCTGCTGAAACAATGCTCAATAAACGTACACTTCCGCATATTGAACATATTCACCGTCAAATCGTTGAAGAGATGGGTTGTAAACGTCATGAAGTACATCCAATGTATCCAAGTGATTTTGCTAGCAATCTTGAAATTTTAACGAAAGATGAAATTTTGAGTGCCATTTCACACCTTCTTGATATTCGCGATGAAAATGTATGGATGCTATTTGGAACATTGCCATTCTATGCATGTAGCAACGACGAACGTGATTTAGAAGTATTCAAAAAGCTGCATACAAGTAAAAATGTCACAGTACGTAATGATCCAGACGGTCGTTCTCGTTTAAATGTAAATATTTTTGACGGCAGTATTATCGTTACAGATTTCGGTGACGTTCCAATGCTCGGAAATGTTCAAACAAATACACTGCAAGAAGCTTATGACAAGTGGAGTTCCTCACAAACAGCAAAAGAATTAGGCTGTCATTGTCCAGCTGTTAAATGCCTTGGACCAAACATTCTTGTAAAAAATAGTTATTATCCAACAGAAAATTTCTTAACGAAACAAGCAAACATCACGTTGTAAGAAAAAACGTCAGCGTACTATCATGCTGACGTTTTTTGTATGAACCTTTACCTTGGATCAGGAGACGAAATAAACTTAAAGGAAAGATGATCTTGAATTGGTATGGATGCTCCAATTCCTTGTGATGTGATATTTTTAATCATCAATTTTCGCTGATTCCCTTTTAAGACAAGATATACTTCGCCAAATGTTACTTTTCCTTTTTCGTTAACTGCTGGCGTATACGCATATAAATATCCAAGTTGTTTCGGACTAATATTATATACTCGTTCATGCTGGGTTCCATAACCAATAATTGTTTTAAACGAAAGAGGTAAACGTACTTTTTCCATCGCTTTTAACAGCATCATCTTCTTCACATCTTCTGCATCCTTAATGTAAGAAGTAAGCCCACTTTCTACTAGTTTTTGTGCTTCTTGTTTATAGCGAAGTGGATAAAATCCCTGTCCACCGCGATTATCATGAACATTCCGATTGACTTGCCTGTATTCCCAGTTCATTGTTGTTTCAATCGATTCATAATTTAAAGGCCATTGTCCTAAATAAATTTTCGCGCGATATCCAACTGCAAGTGGTGCATTTGAAATAGATGTTTCATTAAACATTCGAATTAAATCCGGATTTTCAATCTTTATCGGCGATGTCTCAAGCAACGTTTTTGCTAATTCACTCGGTTGTAAGCGCGGCAGGTCCTCTGTTGGATTTGGATACGTATTTTCTTTGGAAACGTTTAAAACAGATGGCGGAACTTTCACATTCAATTCTGTCTTCGCAAAACTACTACAAGGAAATAAAAAGATAAACGAGAACATAATGGTGATATAAATATTGCACACTCGTTTCATCCGTAAAGCTCCTTCCTAATGGGACTATACGGTTATATTCTTTTCCCTGCTCTCTATTGTTATCCAAACTTTTTATAATAAATAGAAACCGATCCCCATAATGAGATAAGCGGCAAGTAATGTTAAACCTTCAAACCAGTTTGTATCGCCATCATTTGATATGGCAATTGTCAAAAATACAGCCGTAATCATTGCTACCAATTCTGGAATCGTGAATACAAGAGGCATATTTACCGCAAAGAACATAGAAATAATGACGAGTACAGGCGCAACAAACATAGCAATTTGTAATGTTGAACCAACTGCAATTTCAACAGCAATATTAACTTTATTTTTATAAGCCATAACTATAGCCGATGCATGCTCTGCTGCATTTCCGACAATCGCCACAATGATAATCCCGATAAATAATTCACTCCAGCCAAATGTCTTAGCAACTGTTTCAATTGTATGTACAAGTGCCTCTGATACATAGGCAACTGCTACTGTTGCAATCGCTAAAATAAGCAACGCTTTTCCTTTTGACCATTCCGGCTCTTCATCATGCTCTACTTCTTCTTCTTTATGCTGATATACGCCGCGGTGCGTAACAAGTTTGAAAAACAATGCTGCTAAATATAAAACAATCATAATAATAGCAATGCCGATACTAAGTTGGAACGTTTTCTCGACGTTCATTTTCATTGAAAATATTTCGGGAATCACAAAAGCAACAACGACTGCAAAAATTAATAAAGATGAATTATGTCTCGCATCATAAACATTAAAGCTTTGACGTTTATACTTTAGACCACCTATAAAAAAGGAAAGTCCACCAACTAACAATAAGTTACCGAGAACAGAACCTGTTAGCGAAGCGAGTACTACTTCCGTTAACCCAGCTTGCAATGCAAAAATAGAAATAATAAGTTCAACTGCGTTACCAAATGTTGCGTTTAACAATCCGCCTATACGGGGGCCTGACACAACCGCCAAACTTTCCGTTGCTCTCCCCATAAAACCGGCCAGTGCAATAATTGTAACGCAATATACAGCAAACATAATTGTTTGTGGCCAATGCATTACGTTACCAAGAACAGAAAGCGGTACACCAATGACTGCAACAAATAAAAAAATCTTATTAAACATCCTTTTCATCCTTCCATTTCTTTCTCAATCACTCTTTATATTACCATTATTATTCTTCTAATTTACCCAATTTTTATCATAATTACGTTTAAAAAAGAGCATTGAAGAAAAAAGTAAGAGCGAGCAAAAAATTTCACTAACGTAAGTGCAATTAGTAAAACCGATTGGACTCTTACGAGAAATTCCTCTTTAGAAAAATATGAGCGTTAACTAGAAAGGAGCAGAAACAAATGCATCTAAAAGAAAAAATTGAAAAGATTATCCAAAACCAACAAATTGGTGTCCTCGCAACCATTCGTGACAACAAACCGTATAGCTGCTTTATGATGTTTTTTCATGAAGATTTCGTATTGTACGCTGCAACAGATCGGCAATCAAAAAAAATAACAGATATCGAACAAAATACAAATGTTCATGTTTTACTTGGTCGCCAGGGAAAGCACTGGGAAGAAGAATATCTTGAAATAGAAGGCATTGCTTCTATTGAAGAAGACAGTACGTTAAAAAATAAATTTTGGACAAATAGTTTAAAACGTTGGTTACTTGGTCCTGAAGATCCAAATTACGTGTTAATAAAAATTAATCCTGATACCATTTATTACATTGATAGTGCTGGTACAACACAACCAGAGTTTTTACGTCTATAAAGTGAAACTTCCATCAGTGGGGGAGCTTCTTCCCCCACTGATGGTTAGCCCACCCAATCGGACTTTTACGGGCAGTTTTTCCCCCGTGCTTCCCCAGCCTTTACTGCCCACAAATAGCGGGATAACGAACAAAACAAGACTTCGTTAGATTTTAAATATAATTTGAAGGATATGGTCAATAATAAGAAATAGAAAAAGCCTTGAGAAAGGAGATTCTCGAAGGCTTTTTCTACTTTTTCAGTAACAAATACATAAAATAAGGAGCACCAATAAAAGCAACCATAATACCTGCAGGAATTCCACTTGGTTCTACAATATGCCGACCAATTGTATCTGCAAGTAATAATAGCCATCCACCGATCAGAATGGCTACAGGGACAAACATTTGATGTCTTGGCCCAACTAAAGATTTTGCAATGTGCGGGGCCATAAGCCCGATAAAGGCGATTCCCCCTGTAACTGAAACTGCAGCGGCGGCTAATGCAACGGCGGCTAGTAGTAGAGAGCGGCGTTCTTTTTCAATTTCGATCCCGACGCCAATCGCTACGGGTTCGCTTAAGGCAAGAATGTTTAGACGGTTTGCCTTATATAATGTGAACGGGATCAATATAGCTAACCATGGAAGGATAGCCAATACAAAGACCCAATCATCTCCCCAAATATTTCCGGAAATCCATTTTGCGATAAAATCTACTTTGGTACGTTCAGCAGAGGAGATAATTACAATCATTGTTCCTGAGAGTGCGAATGAAAATCCAATCCCCGTTAATGTTAAATTTATCGGCTGAAGTCCCGTAGCTTTTTTATATGAAAAGACATAAATCAGGCAAGCTGTAATAAAAGCCCCCATAAATCCAACAACTGGTAGTAAGTATACAAATGAACCTGCATCGATTGGAAAATACAAAAAGAAAATTGCAATCGCTACACCTGCTCCTGAATTAATACCGATAATTCCAGGTTCAGCTAAATCGTTTCGAGTAATCCCTTGTAATATAGCCCCTGATAAGGCAAGTGCCATGCCGGCTAATAGTGTAATTGTAATTCTAGGCAATCTAAGAGAGAATAAAACAAATTCTTCTTTAAATGTTCCTTGTCCAAATAATGTTGGAAGCAGCCTATCATAGGAGAGTGAAGCAGCTCCTAATCCCATACCGACTATGATTGTTGCGATAATAAGTATAAGTAAAGCCATTATAATGAGTCGTTGTTTTTTTAAAATTGATTGTTGAATCATGAGAATGTTCTTCCTCCTTTACGTACAATAAATAGGAAGAATGGTAGACCTACAATGGCAACAATGGCAACAAGTGGTGTTTCATATGGAGCATTCATTGTACGTCCGATTGTGTCAGCAAGTAGCATAAAAGAAGCGCCAACAATTGCAGACATCGGGATAACAAAGCGATAGTCTGGCCCGACGATTGGTCGTACCATATGGGGCACCATTAAACCTACGAATGCCATGTTTCCAACAAGTGCAACAGAGGCACCTGCAAGCAAAATGATAACAATAAAAAGAACGGTTTTAATGACGATAATTTTTTGACCAAGCCCAATTGCGACTTCTTCACTTAGACTTAGAATCGTCAATTTCTTTGAAAATAAAATGGCAATGAATATACTTACTGAAATAACTGGAATAATGATTTGTAGCTGGCTCCATGTTGTTCCAATTACACCTCCTGCTGTCCACATAGATACGTCTTGCGAAATCTTGAAGTAAATTCCAATGCCTTCTGAAACCGCAACTAAGAACGCTGAAACTGCCGATCCAGCAAGGACGATTCGAAAGGGAGAAAGCCCTCCCTTTCGAATCAACCCGATGCCCAAAACCATAATTGCACCGATTGCTGCTCCAATAAAGCAGGCAATCATCATATAAAAATAATTTACAGAGGGTACAAAGGCAATGGTAATAGCAAGTGCAGCGTTAGCACCACCAGTTAGACCAAGTAGACCTGGATCCGCAAGTGGATTGCGGGTTAGTCCTTGCATAATTGCACCAGAAACAGCGAGACCGGCCCCAACAAAAATAGCTGCAACTTCACGTGGTAAGCGTAGTTCACGGATCAGGGAAAGCTTTTCTCCTTTGGCTGAAGAAGTAAGCGCTAACCATACATCCTTTACAGTTGTATCTGCCGCACCAAACAACATCGCGATTATAAAAATAAGGAAAAACGCAATGATTCCTAAAATAAATTTGTACGTAAAGGAGGCTACACGTGGCTTGTTTTTTGTCATTCGTTTCACATCTTTTCTTTTCATAGAATAAAGGAAGAGGAATTCTTAAAATAAGAATTCCTCATTGTTGTATTATTGACCAAGAAAGCTTTTCTTGAAGAAGTCTAGTTGGGAATCTAATGTAAGTGGATCATTAAAGTAGAATTCCATCATGTTTACTTCGAATGCTCTATTATTTTTCACAGCTGAAATGTTTTTGTATGATTCTGTTTCTTGGAATGAGTTATCAGTATCTTTATTTTTACTTACAATTAAGTAATCCCCAGCATACTCAGGTAGAACCTCAGTAGATAATGCATAATAACCTGGTTTTAATGCTTTTTCTTTTACTTTTTCAGGCATTTTTAATTTCATTTCTTGATAAAGAATTTCTGTTCCACGGCCCCAGTTCTCGCCGTATACATAAATTTGCTTGTTGAAGTTTTCAATAACAGAAACAGTTGCATCTTCTCCAATTTTTGCTTTAATATCTTTCCCTGCCGCTTGTGCACGTTTCTTGAAATCGTCCACCCAAGTTTTTGCTTCTTTTTCTTTATTTAGTAATTTACCGATTTCTAAATGTTGAGTTAAGTAATCTACTTTTCCGTATGTGAATGTAACAGTTGGAGCAATTTTCTTTAACTTATCAACGTTTTTGATATTAGATAAACCAATAATTAAGTCTGGATTTAATTCAATAATTTTTTCGATATTTTCATCTGATACTTCAGCAACATCTTTTAATTTCTCTTGAAAACGTGGATTTTGTTTGGACCATGAATCTACCCCAACAAGATTTACACCTAAAGACATTACGTTACCTGCGAATGATGATAATACAAAGACACGTTTGGGATTTGCAGGGACTTCAACTTTACCATTTTCAGATTGGTATGTAATTGTTTCTGATTTACTTCTCTTTGCACTTGAATCGTTTTTCTTATCTGTTGATCCGTTGCTACAAGCACTCATAACAAGTACAAATAGAACTGTAAGTGAAATGAATAATTTTTTCATTCGTCTTCTCCTTTTTATAAAATAAACGTAATATATAGCTTTCTAACAGGATGATATCTCACAATTCGTTCTACATTGGGCTTACAAATCTTGCTATCGAGATTTATTGCAATAAAAGTAATTGAATGATTTATAAATCAATGAAGCGTTATATTCCCTCCGATTTTTGTTAATAGTTTACAAATTGAAAATGATTATCAATTTCAATCACTTAATAATATAATTTTATCTTTTTATATTGTCAATAGGAATTTGGATTGTAAATCTAATCGAAACAGGTTATATTTTACTGAGAATGATAATCAATATACATTGAAAACTGAGGAGTGAACGCGAATGAATCAAGAGGAATTATTTGATATAACTGTGATTGGTGGTGGACCTGCAGGGCTTTATTCAGCGTTTTATAGTGGATTAAGAGAAATGAAAACGAAGATTATTGAATTTCAGCCACAATTAGGTGGAAAGATACATGTTTATCCAGAAAAAATGATTTGGGATATTGGAGGATTGCCACCAGTTATGGGGGCTAAGTTAATTGATCAACTTGTAGAGCAAGGACTAACATTCCATCCAGAAGTAGTATTAAATGAAAAAGTAGAATCGATAACTCGCAATGAAGAAGGAATCTTTGTATTAAAGACATCCTCTGGAAAAAGACATTTTTCAAAGACTGTTATTGTAGCAACAGGGAGCGGAATATTAAAGCCACAAAAATTAGCAATTGCAGGTGCTGAAAGATTCGAAGTATCGAATTTAAATTATACTGTAAAATCTTTAAAACATTTTCAAGATAAAACGGTCATTGTTTCAGGCGGAGGCAATTCTGCAATCGATTGGGCTAATGAACTGGAGCCGATCGCAAAAAAAGTGTATTTAACATATAGAAAAGATACTTTGTCTGGTCATGAAGCACAAGTAACCCAACTTATGAATAGCTCTGCAACATGCTTCTTGCATACAACAATTACAAAGTTAATTACAGGTGATAATCATGAAGCAATTGAGCGTGTGGAATTAACAAATCATGAAACAGGAGAAGTTTCATATTTACCAATTGATGAAGTCATTATTAATCATGGATACGAACGCGATATGACATTATTGAAGAATAGTGAACTAAATATTGAAATAATAGATGATTACTTTATTGCAGGTAATGCAAATAGTGAATCTTCCATAGAAGGGTTATATGCTGCGGGAGATATTTTAAAACACGAGGGTAAATTGCATTTAATCGCTGGTGCTTTTCAAGATGCTGGGAACGCCGTGAATAAAGCAAAACAATTTATTCAGCCGGATGCAAGTGAATATGGCATGGTTTCTTCCCATAATGATGTTTTTAAACAACGTAACCGGGAACTTATTAAGCAAATGATGAGATAAAATGCATTCGTGAAATAACGGATGCTTTTTTATATTTTCTTTGCGCACAAAAATAGATGGAACTGAGATTATGGTATGAGTTTGTTAGGTGTATTTGACTGAAAATAACGATGTTTAGGAAAGAAGAAATGTTATCAATGTTTCTACAAGTGGAGTTAGGTTATATTGTAAAATACGTTCCTGAAGAAAGAAAAAATCAGCTTAACAATCATGCTGAAGTAAATGATGAGTTTTTATTAAGTAAGCAAGAAAACTATAAAAAAACTGGTATCTCTCGTATTACACCGTATCGTAAGAAACCACGCATTCTTACCTTACTTCTCTAATACATATATACTTAATATTTTGCGAGGTCTTGTTTTGTCGAAAAGTTCTTATCCAAAAAAAATTGAAAAAGGTGGAACTTTCTAAAGATTCTGTTATATAATAGTACTAACTTAAATAAACTGTATTAAAACAGATTGGGAGGAGAAATAAAAATGATAAAGAGAGAAGAACGGAAAAATATGATTGAATTTATTGAAAAGAAAAAAGGAATTGAACGAGAAGAACTTATGTATATGACAGATGACGAAGTAGAACATATTTATAATGTGACGTACTTCTTATATGAAGAAATCACAGAGTAGCATATAAAAAACCGCTATATACATTAGCGGTTTTTCTTATCTTTTTGTATTTTTACATATGTATAAACAATCAAAGCGATGACGATTGAAACAACACCAATCCAAAATCCGTATCGATGTAAATTGTACTCTACATCTCGCCACTTTTCTCCTAATTTCCACCCAAGTCCAATAAAAACGCTCACCCAAATGAAAGCACCGCCATACGCATATAAACAAAACTTACCCCATTTTAAGCCCGACATTCCTGCAAAATAAGCAGTTAAATGTCTAACACCAGGTATAAAATAGCCAAACACTAATAAAAAAGGACCATACTTCTCAAATAAAATATGAGTCTTCTCGATTTGAGCTTCTTTAATCCCCACTTTAGAACCATATTTTTTCAATACAGGGAGTCCAAGTTTTAAACCAAGCATATAACTTAATGTAATCCCAATTATAGCCCCAGCCATGCCGCTCGTAAACGCCTCTGTTCCTGACATATATCCCCTTGAAATATTATATCCGACAAATGTAAGTAGAAATTCATCTGGTATTGGTAATCCAACAATTCCTCCAGCAAGCGCAATAATAATTCCATAATAACCGTAGTGTGCGATTAATTCACCAATATGTTGTTCCATTCGCACGACACATCCTATACGTTATCGTTATTCCACATTGTACCCTCTCCATCAATAAAGCAAACATGGTATACATATTCACTATACATTGTTTTTATGACGAACTCTACATCCAATGTTACAACTTCATGTAGAATATTATAGTCTTATTATGTTATTAGGAAGAGCCAATGTTGTTTCAGAACTGAAAGGAAATTGAAAAAAAACTGAAACTTTATGCATGAAAATTCAATCCTACTCTAAAAATGAAAGGAAAATGAAATTTTTCAAAAGAAAATCTTTGCTAGAATAAAGAGCATCAATGCAAAAAAGTGTTGACATATAAAGGAATATACACTTTTCAAGATATAGTGGGGGAAAAACATGACACTAGAAAAACAGTTAATAAAAAAAATATATTATGAAACATTTTTAATGGAAAATGAAACACATCCGCCTCTTCAAGTACTTGGAGAAGCTTATTTAGCTGAGCAAAAAAATGAATTTTCGGATGGATCTTATATTCGTTTTGCACAAGGTGAGTTTTATTATCACCATCAAGATTTTGAATCCGCTATTTTTAAATGGGAGAAAGTCAATAATGAATTAGAACCATGGGCACAGAAGAATATTGCAGATGCTTACTTCGAACTCAATCAATTATCAGCTGCCGAAACTGTGTATACGTCCATTACTACTGATAATAAAATACTTATGACCGAAATTTCATTGCAATTACTCTCTCTTTACATAGAACAAAACAAACTGGATTTAGCCTTCAAAGTTATTAAAGACGCTGTTTCTGTAAATCCCGATTATCCAAACGTTACAACCATTGCTCGTTCCTTTTATGAAGAACAGCAAGATTGGGATAGTGCGGTGGAACTTGCAATAAATGAAATGATTCGAACAGAGTCCTTCCAATGGTTTGAGATTTTAAAAGAATATATTGATAAAGGATTTACGAAAACCATTTCACCAGATTATTTCTATAAGGTACTAGTTACATTACACAATGTAGACCTAATCCAATTTACACAAATTGTTTCATCACTTTGGCACAGCTATAAGAATGAGCAAACTTATTTGCTTTGGCTTAAAACAATAAATGACTTTTTCTCACATATCGAAGTACATTCAACCGATGAATGGGACAACATTTCTTCTCTTTATGAAGAAACGTATTTTGAATTAATTCAAGGCCAGTATATGCTGAGACAATTACATGATATTGTTCCGAATATTTTAACGAATTGGTTAAAAATGGTCAATCCTTCTCGCTTTGTCTTTCCATCTGCAGCAGTATTGGCATGGGATGAGATTTTCCCTGCTAAAATAGATTCGGCAGACGTGCAACATGCAGAAAAACTATTGTTACATTCCACCAATTACACGGATGATTTAGACTATAGTTTACATCTTTTTGATTCTATTACACAGTGGGCACAAAACAATGATTTAGAAATGGGACATCGCTTTAGATGGTTGGTCTGTGAGCTTGCAGATTTAAGAACAAACCGTCTTTTAGTAACAGGAACTTCTGGAAACGGAAAATCTTCATTTATCAACTCTGTACTAGGAGAAAATATATTAGAAGATTCAAGCTCAAATACAGTTATCTTTAAGGATGACGCTCATACAGAAATTAATGCAATAACAGATGCAACAATTTCAACGACTAATAATTTCTCAGATTTCCATAACATGATGTCTATGCACCGACAAACATATAGAGAAAAAACATGTATTGAATTTAAATTACCTTGCAAGTTTTTAAGTAAAAACAAACTAGCATTCGTTGTTACACCTGGCTTTAATAGAAACAACGATATTAGAAATGAAACATTCGGATATTTAAACTCAGTAGACAGTTTGTTATTCGTATTGAATGCAGATTCTCCTTTTACTGATAAAGAACGTGACATTTTATTAAACATTCAAGCACATGCACCAGATTTACAAATTCATTTCTTATTAAATAAAATTGATAACATTTACAGCGAAGCTGAAGTAAAACGAGTTATACATGATACGCAAACAAGAATACACACATATTTCCCACATGCGAGGGTTTTACCTTATTCATCGTTATATACAAACACTCAACAGCTAAACGAGTTAACTGATTTTGTCAATTTTAACTTTGAGTATAAAAATCTTGATCAAGAACGTACGAAAAAAATACTATTTTTCATTCGAAAAGCAATTCAATATCTTTTAGATAAACGAGTTGAGATGGAAAACAACTTAGTGGATTCTATTAGTTGGAATGAAGATATTTTAGTGAGACTAAATGGCTTTATTAATAATGTCACTGCTTTTGAAAAGGAAAAAATTCATTTTATTACAGATTCATATCGTACAATGAAACATAAAATTACGAACGATCTTACAGAGCATATTCCGAGGCTACTGCAAGGCTGCTCTGATCTAATCAGTGAAGACAGCGATTTTAGACACATTGATATTGAATTAAATACCGCGATGAATGAGAGAATTCGAAACTATCTAGAACAAACTGTATTACCTAACTTCGCTTCATCCATGCAGAATTGGATTGAAACTTCTAATAACGAGTTCCTTCAAAGTCAATCATACTTAGAAGAAATAAGTGAAGGACTTAACTCGTTATGTGGAGAAAATCGAATCCAGTTAGAATGCGACTTTAAAATACTTGATGATTGGCGCCGAGATACAGATAGAATGACGAATAGAATACAAATGGAAGAAGTAAATATCTTCCGCCGGTTTACGCCCGCGCAATTTTTACTAAAAAGTGCAGGAAAATTATTCGGATCTCTTCCTAAAAATAAAACAATGCTGTATAACAAATACAAACAGTATTTAGAAAATGAAGATTTTACTGATGTAACTACTTCTATTATAAACAAGTTTTTCTTACAGTTTGAGTTATTTGAAAATGCATTAGAGCGAGATATTACTATGTTCTTTAGAGATCCATTTAGTTCATTGAAACAAGCTGTGGAACACACGCATTTAGAAATACAAGAACAGCAAAATACACTGCATAAAATGAAATCAAATCCTGAAGTTTATCGTGATCCTGTAACACTCTTTGAACTAAGATTGCGTCAGTATGAAGTAGTCTTAAGTATAGATAAGGAGAATCCTGATACAGAGTTAATGTTAGAAACAAACATGGAGTCGATTTTTTAATTGTAATAGATAAAACCACCAAAGCGGCCAATATCGGCTGCTTTGTTACTTCTTATATGTATGTAAAAAATTAATCCTGTTGTATATCCCAAATCACATCATCAACCTTTGCTTCAATACGGATTCGCTGAATAAATTGCTTACGTTCGTTTTCATTACGAGCCAGTTTCTGTACATACCGCCGCTTACTCAACAAGTGTAGATAACGTTTGTCTGTATGAATGATACCTCGGCATTTTATATTTTCATATATAACCTTAAACCAATCATGTCCCTTTAACTTTTCCACATGACGAGCAAATCTTCTTTGTTTTCGCTTTTCTCTTCCTTCTATAGTTTCTAACGCTAACTCTACAAGTTCTTCTGCTAGAGCTTCTCCTATAACTCTTACAACTCCGATTGTTCCTCGAACGATAACTTTAGTAGCATCTACCGCTATTTCCCCGATTGCAACTGCTCCCCGTGCGATTCCAGCTAAAACATGACCAACAATCTCTTCCATAACTTCCCTCCTTCTAATCTATAATCTGCAACCGGCTAAAAGGATAATATATGGAAATTAAACTTCCTAATACATCATCTTTATCAATTAATCCTAATCCATTACGACTATCACGGCTAACTAATCGATTATCTCCCATTACAAAGATTTTATTTTTTGAAATTTTCATCGGACCAAAATCCTCCGTTAAATTCATCATAAGTTGCTTTGCATGCTTCTTATTTTTTAACAACAAAAAAGAACCGCTCTCAAGCAGTTCTTCTTTCACATTCTATATACCAACATAAATGATACACATTTGTGCTCCCACATATGTTGCCCAAACTAAAAGAGGATCATATTTTACATTCCGTCCACCAATATCAGTAATTCCAATAATAAAATCAGAAATGACAAATAGAGAACCACCAAGCGCTGGAATCCACCACATATCTTGATTCAAATAAGCAAGCGCAAATGCAAAACACGCCATTCCACCAACCCAAAGTCCGTATACAAGCGCACCTATTGTAAATAATCGATCCTGCTTATGATTTCGAATAAAAAAGAACCAACCAATAATTAAAAACAAGCCGTATCCCGCTAAACCAATATACAAGCCATTCCACGAAATACCCGTTTCTAAAAAGGCCGTAACATATAAGCAATGCGCAATAGCAAATGTCACCATTCCACCAATGAGACGATGCCCAAATGGAATTAAGCCGGCCATAAACAAGTCACCAATTGTTGATAAAATCATACCAATTGCAACCCACTGGCGATAAGGTGTTGCCGGGTCCTGTATCCACATCCATATCGCAGCTCCAGTTAATGAGAAAGTGAGGAGTAAACGAATGAATAAGGGTAACGGTTCATTTTCCTTTGTTTGTTCTGATTGTCTTATTGCATAAATGGTCCCGAACAAAAATAAAACTACTTGTCCTATTAACAGTACGTACATTTCATTCATATCTTTCTCCTTGATGAATTAATATCTCTGTTATTCGATATAAAATCATCATTTCCCTTTCTTTTATCTATAATTTTCATAAAAAAATTGTTCCAAACTTTATCACGCTATTCACGGACACTGATAGAAATTTCGCTTTCCATATGAAAAAGAGGCTCTCCATGAACCTCTTCACATTGCGCTACTTTTTGCATGCGATGCGTTTCTTTCACTACGTGTACGATTCACAATAATAATTCCGGTCGCTACACATGCCAATCCAAACAATACGAAAGAATGAATTGCTTCGCCTAAAATCAAGCTTGATAAGATGACACCAAATACAGGAATGAAAAACATGTACATCGATACTTTTCCGACTTTGTTATATTTCATCACTGTATTCCAAATACAAAATCCCGCTGCTGATAAGAATGATAAGTATAGCAGCATAAGTAACGTTTGCATATGGAATGTAAATGGCATCAATCCAACTTGTAAAACCCCGATAAACAATAAGCCTAAAGAACCGATAATCATCTGATATGCGGTCATATAGCCTACATCCATCGTTTTACTTCCTTCTTTCGCCAAAATGTTACCGTATGAGTACAACATTGCCGCACTTAATAATAACAGTTCACCAATACCAAAGTGAAAATCCATATTTCCTTTTGGAATGTTTACAAGAATGACGCCACAAAAACCAATTGATACACCAACGATTTTTCTCATATTTAAAGAATCATCTTTATATAGAAAATGCGCTAATACAATTTGAAAAAATGACGATGTTCCAGAAATAACTGCTCCTTCAATCCCAGTACTATAGCTCAAGCCGATATAAAAACAAACATATTGTAAAAACGTTTGAAACAGACCAATTTGAACAAGTTGCTTCGTTGTTCCTTTTTGAAAAGATACATTTCTCCCTAACGCTTTAAAGAAGAATAACAGCATCATTCCTGCTAAGAAAAAACGGTAACCTGCAAATAAAATTTGCTCGCCTACTTCATGAGGCTGAATGTCTAACTGGACATAACTTAATTTAATAAATGGAAACGCACTGCCCCATAGAAAAGTTGCACTTAATGCTGCAACAAATACACCGAGCGGATGTGTAAAAAATCTTTCTGCCTTCACTGGATGTCTTCCTTTCCGTGCTTTTTATGAACAATATTCATATATAACAAAGCGGAGTCAAAAAAACAAGTATTTTCACTTCTCCCTCAATCTTGAGGTGGGTACTTACTCCCCACAAATAGCGGAATAAGTAAAAAACTTTCCGTATAAGGAAACATATGTTACAATTTAGAATAGTAATAATAAAGTAAATAACTACACAGAGTGTGTTTTCTAGGAAATGCTGCTATCCGAATGGATGGCAGCTTTCGTCGTTTTATAAGGCTTTCGATGATGATTCTTTTTCTCAATGAAAGGAGTGAAACGAGATGAATTCACAAGTAAAAATATTTTTAAAACAAAAGAACGTTTCAACTTAACAGAATGCTGCTATCTAGATGGATGGCAGCTTTCGCCGATTTATAAGGCTTTCGATGATGATTCTTTTTCTCAATAGAAAGGAGCAAAAAATCTATGAATTCTGAAGTAAAAACATTATCAAGGCAACAAGGAACTAAGACTTCTTCACCTTGGCTTGCAACATTTCAAAAACATTATGAACTCATTTTTGCAATTACATCCGGAGTTTTGATTTTGATAGGTTGGTTACTAACAAAGAATGGCATTACAACAACTGCAACCATATTTTACGTATTAGCTTATATAATTGGGGGTTATGCAAAAGCAAAAGAAGGTATTGAAGACACAATTGCCGAAAAAGAGCTGAACGTTGAAATGCTCATGCTTTTTGCAGCTATCGGTTCAGCAATTATCGGCTACTGGACAGAAGGGGCAATATTAATTTTTATCTTTGCTTTAAGCGGAGCTATGGAAGCTTACACGATGAGCAAAAGTCAAAAGGAAATTTCAGCACTGCTCGACTTACAACCTGAAGAAGCATTGCGCATTTCTCGAGGCGGAGAAGAGCGTGTTTCAATCGAACAGCTGCAAATCGATGACATCATTTTAATTAAACCAGGTGAACGCATTCCTGCTGACGGTATTATTCACACTGGTGAAACAAATATTGACGAAGCGGCCATTTCAGGTGAACCAATTCCAAGTGAAAAAAAATCTGGTGACGAGGTATTCGCAGGAACTGTTAACTTACGCGGTGCCATCGAAGTAAAAATTACAAAACATAGTGATCAAACATTGTTCCAAAAAATTATTCGTCTCGTACAAAACGCACAAAGCGAAAAATCTCCTTCACAGCTTTTCATTGAAAAGTTTGAAGGAACCTATGTCAAAGGTGTACTTCTTGTTGTATCACTCATGATGTTCGTTCCTCATTATGCTCTTGGTTGGAGCTGGAATGAAACATTTTACCGTGCGATGATTCTACTCGTTGTCGCTTCGCCTTGTGCACTTGTTGCAGCTATTACACCTGCTACGTTATCAGCAATTTCAAACGGTGCACGGCATGGCATCTTATTTAAAGGCGGTGTTCATTTAGAAAGATTGGCTTCATTAAAAGCCATTGCCTTTGATAAAACGGGTACATTAACACAAGGAAAACCAACAGTAACAGATGTATATACTCGTGATGGAATATCCGAAAAAGAGTTATTACACATTACAGCATCCATTGAAAGTCATTCTACACACCCTCTAGCTGAATCAATTGTGAAATATGCAAAATGGGCACATGACATTACATTAACAAAACCAGAAAACGTAGAAGATGTAACTGGATTCGGATTAAAAGGAACATTGCAAAATAAAGCGTACCAAATTGGAAAAGCTGATTTTATTGGAGAAGAAACCGGATCATTCTATAACGGTATTTGGGCGCAATTAGAACAAGAAGGAAAAACGGTTGTATATGTAAGCGATGAAAAAGGTATTCTTGGTCTTATTGCTTTAAAAGATACATTGCGCCAAGAAACAATTGCTGCAATTCATGAGCTTCAAACTCTTGGCGTCAAAGCAATTATGATTACAGGTGATAATGAACAAACAGCAAAAGCAATCGCTGCTGAAAGTAATATTAAAGAGTATTACGCATCTTGCTTACCAGAAACAAAGGTAGAAACAATAAAACAATTGAAAGAGAAATACGGTACAGTAGCAATGGTTGGTGACGGAATTAACGATGCTCCTGCATTAGCAACAGCAAGTATTGGAGTTGCTATGGGAGAAGGAACTGATGTTGCTTTAGAAACGGCTGACGTTGTCTTAATGAAAAATGAACTTTCCCGCTTAGCACAAGCAATTCGCTTATCAAAACGAATGAATCGCATTGTAAAGCAAAATGTTATCTTTTCATTGACTGTCATCATGCTGCTTATTTGTTCAAACTTCCTACAATTTTTAGCACTTCCATTAGGTGTCATCGGTCATGAAGGAAGTACTATTCTCGTTATTTTAAATGGATTACGATTATTAAAAGCAAATAATTAAAAGGGTTCCGATATGGAACCCCTTTTTTAATGATAACTATTATGTCCGTTTGCACTGCTGCTCGTTTTATGTTTTGGCTGCGAGCTGCTGCGTTGTTTACGTTGATTTTTATCATTTTTGCTATTGCCAGTTTTATTTTGACCCATGAATAATCCCCCCTATTCCCTCTTAGTATGGAACAGAAGATTATTTTTGATTACGGGAATTATTGTCACCCGTTCGATAACAATTTAAAATCGCATTAACTTCTCCACCAAGTAAAATCACCCATGCGGTTAAATAAAACCATAATATTAAAATAATAATACCGCCGAGACTACCGTATGTATTAGAATAATTTCCAAAGTTATCGACATAGTATGCAAATGAATACGATACCACAATCCAGCCAATTGTAGCAAATAATGCCCCGGTCACCACTTCTCTTCTCTTTACATGACGATTTGGAGCGAATTTATACAAAAAACAAAACAAACCAAATAATACGAGAAAACTTAGTAGTAATCGAACAATACTCCAAATGAATGAAAATTCCTCAGATAAACCTAAAACTTTAAAAATCGCTGCTCCAATTAATTGACCAAATACAGGTAGAATTAAAGCAAAGACAATCATAAAAATCATTGCCAATGTTAATACAATTGATAATGCCCTTGTTGTAATAAATGAACGTGTTTCATTAATATCATAGGCACGGTTGAATGCCTTCATCACCGCATTGACACCATTGGATGCAAACCATAACATGGCAAGTAAACCAAATGATAATAATCCACCATTTTGCTTATTTACTATTGTATGTACATTTACTTCAATCAAACTCATTGCATCTTCAGGAACATAATCTTTTAAAAAGGCTAATACATCTTCCGTCTGAATCGGAATATATCCCAGAAGTGTTATTAAAAAAACGAGCGCTGGAAAAAGAGAAAGCAAGAAAAAATAAGCGAGCTGTGCTGCTAAGCCCGCTACATCATCTCGCAATGTTCGATCATATAAATCTTTTCCAAATGTGAAAACATGATGAGTTCTTGCTTTTTGTAAAAATGTTTTCATCTTTTTTAAACGCTTTTCTTTTCTTCTTTATTTTGTTTTAACTCGATAAACGCTTCTGATTTTTTCTCTTCTGCAATAAATTCCTTCATACCGCCATCTTCTGCGGCAACCAGCTCTTCTTCTGATTTTAACTCTTCAGTTGGCACGATTCCTTGAATTTCAATTGTTTCTGGTTGTTCTTTTACATTGTTCTTCCTCTTACTAAAAATATCTTTCGTTTCTTTTAAAGTTTCAACAACAGCTGGTGTTAACTTTTTAATTTCCGCTACTTTTGCTTTTACAACATTAAAGTCAGCAAGTTCACGACCTTTATCTGTAACTGTTTGCACTTTTTCTTTTAGCTTTGCATTTTCACCAATTTCAATCATTTTTGTTTTCGCTTTTCCTGCTGTATACTTCACCTTTTCACGATTTTCCTTCTTTAACATAGAAACCGCCACACCTGCTGCTACACCGATTGCAATATTTCGTACAAGATTTCCCTTCTTCGCCATATTCCTTCACCCTTTCATCTATTTTGTTAGAAAGTTATCTCACTCTAACGAACAATAAAATCTCAAAGGAAAACACTTGAGATCACTCTCCATAAGAGCTTAATTGGTGTAACTAATCATCACTAAAGACCACCGATGAAAGTTTCACATTATACTTTCTGAACTAACATCCTTATATTCCCTGCTCATGTCGAATGAACGCTAACAATTTTGCACATCCTTCTGTTACAAGGTCATATACTTCTTGAAAGTTCCCTGTAAAGTATGGATCCGGAACATCTGTCCAGCCACCGTCTGGAACAAAATCGGATAGTCTGCCAATATAACCGCCTGCTTTACCTAAAGCCTTTAAATCGTCTAAATTTTTATTGTCCATTGCAATAATATAATCAAACTTTGTTAAGTCTTCTTTTTCTACTTGACGAGCTTTAATTCCTTCAAAGGACACTGCATTTTCCATTAAAATTTTTTGTGTGCCATGATGAGGCGGATGGCCGATATGCCAATCCCCAGTTCCAGCCGAATCAACAATAATTACTGTTTCTAATTTTTCTTTTTTGACAAGCTCACGAAAAATTGCTTCTGCCATCGGAGAACGACAAATGTTTCCTAGACAAACAAATAAAACTCGAACCATATTTGTTTCTTCCCTTCACGATGCATTTGTTATATTTAGTATAAACAATCAACAATTACTTATAAAGAAAATAAGTACCAATTTAACAAAAGTCCAACAGAAGTCCCCTTCTTCAAACAACTCGTAGAAGTGTTAAGGAGAGGGCATTCACTATGATTGCAAACTTCCATTAACGAAAATGATAAAAAAATGTTAAGATAAGTCTATGCTATTTTAAAGGGGGACACTTCCGTGGATTTATCCGTAAAAACACAAGAGAACGTTGAATATATGGTAGAAGCAATTAAAGAAAAATTACGTATGGTAAACGCTGGTGCAATGAGAGCTTCAAACTTCAATGAAGACATGTATGAAGACTTACGTGATATTTATGAACACGTTATGAAACGCGACACATTCAGCATTAGCGAAATGCAAGCTATTACAGAAGAATTAGGCACACTAATCAAGAAATAACAAAAAGCGGCTACCAAAAACTCGGTAATCACCAAGCTTTTGGTAGCCGCCTCTTTTTATGTCCAAATTAAAATAATTTGTAACTACTCAGTTACTTTATGAAAAAAAGGCAGAAAAGCATTTTTTAAATGGGCGAGAGGGACTGGCGATGCATAGGAGCGGTCAGGTCCTTTTCCTGCCACGTGCAAGGTTTGAAAACAAAAGTAGACAATAAATGCAGGCTCCTGCCCTGTTTGCAAGACAGAAGTCTATATGCCAAAAAATGAATTTACAAGTAATAGAGAGGCACATCTTCACTAGAATCATACCCTTTTCTAAATTTCTAAAAGGTATAGCTGAGTAGTTACAATAATTTTTATCATTCGATAAAACATATCCCTCTCTCACAGGCATTTCCTTTCATTTCCAACAATTTTATGACAACTTCCCACTTTCATTCGCACACATTCTAAATACTGTACAATAATAGTAACCCCCTCATCAAAGACTTCACATCAAAGTACATACTACAATACAAAATTTCTACGCTACAATTGCTAACTGTTTTTCTACTGGAGGTGCTTTTATATGAGCAATTGGTACAGTAAGACAAAAAATCAGACATTACGTGAACTAGAAACAAATGAACAACAAGGTTTAAGTGAAGAAATAGCGAAAGCCCGATTAAAAAAATACGGAAAAAATGAACTCGTGATGAAGAAAAAAAGAACTTTGGGTCAACGTATTTTTGCCCAAATAAATGATATTCTCGTCTATGTCCTTTTAATTGCCGCTCTTATTTCTGCCTTTGTAGGCGAATGGGCTGATGCTAGCATTATTGCTGTTGTTGTCGTTTTAAATGCTGTAATTGGTATCATTCAAGAATCAAAAGCAGAGCAGGCTCTAGAAGCTTTAAAAAAGATGGCGACTCCAAAAGCAATTGTAAAACGAGATAGTGAATTAAAAGAAATTCCATCAGAAAATGTCGTTCCGGGAGACATTGTTCTACTTGATGCAGGTCGCTATATTCCATGCGACTTACGGCTCCTCGAAGCAGCAAATTTAAAAATTGAAGAGTCTGCTTTAACAGGCGAATCCGTTCCTGTGGATAAAGATGCAGCGTATAATCCTTCCAAGAAAAATTGCGAAAAAGTACCAATAGGTGATCAAAAGAATATGGCTTTTATGTCAACGCTTGTTACCTATGGTCGCGGTGTTGGAGTAGCTACCCAAACAGGCATGCATTCACAAATAGGAAAAATTGCTACTCTCTTGCATCAAGCTGATGATGAGACAACCCCTCTTCAAAAAAGCTTAGCGCAAGTTGGAAAATATTTAGGCTTTGTCTCTGTAGCGATATGTATCATCATGTTCTTTATTGGCTTTTTCCAAGGCCGTGACACGTTAGAAATGTTTATGACCGCTATTAGTTTAGCAGTCGCCGCGATCCCGGAAGGCTTACCAGCTATCGTCTCTATTGTTCTCGCAATCGGTGTACAGCGTATGATTAAACAAAATGTCATTATCCGTAAACTTCCAGCTGTCGAGGCACTTGGCTCTGTTACGATTATTTGCTCAGATAAGACAGGTACATTAACGCAAAATAAAATGACAGTTACCAACTTTTATAGTGACTGTACATATGATGCATTAGAAAATTTAAACGTAAATAATGATGTTCAGCGCCTATTATTAGAAAACATGGTTTTATGTAACGATGCATCTTATAATTCTGAATCACAAACTGGAGATCCAACAGAAATTGCACTTCTTGTTGCGGGAGCTGCCTTTGATCTTCAAAAAGATGTTTTAGAGAAGAAGCATAAACGCCTAAGTGAATTTCCTTTTGACTCCAATCGCAAAATGATGTCAACGCTGCATGAATACGAAGACAGCTACTTTAGCATGACAAAAGGGGCAATCGATAGACTCTTACCAAGATGCAAACATATTTTTAAAGATGGCATTGTTCAGCCGCTAACCGAAAGTGATAAAAATGAAATAGTAGCAGCAGCACAAACGATGTCAACAGAAGCGTTACGAGTACTTTCATTCGCTTTCAAGCAATACGATAATGAGCATATTAACATCTATGAGGCAGAAGAAAATCTTATCTTCATTGGTCTTGTAGGGATGATTGACCCGCCTCGCCTAGAAGTGAAGGCAGCTATTAAAGAGTGCAAGAAGGCTGGCATTCGCACCGTTATGATTACAGGAGATCATAAAGATACAGCCTTTGCCATTGCAAAAGAACTTGGAATTGCTAAAAAAGAATCTGAAGTAATAGTTGGAACACAATTAGACAATCTTTCAGATGAACAGCTCGCAAACGAAATTAATCATTTAAACGTCTTTGCTCGCGTTTCTCCTGAACATAAAGTAAAAATTGTAAAAGCGTTACGTGCAAAAGGAAATATCGTCTCTATGACTGGGGATGGGGTAAATGATGCCCCGTCTTTAAAACAAGCAGATGTTGGCGTAGCAATGGGGATTACCGGAACAGATGTGGCGAAAGGTGCAGCAGATATGGTGTTAACGGATGATAATTTCTCTTCAATTGTCAAAGCAGTCGAAGAAGGAAGAAACATTTATCATAACATTAAAAAGTCTATTCTATTTTTGCTTTCTTGTAACTTCGGAGAAATCATTGCACTCTTTTTAGCTATTTTACTCGGCTGGGCTACACCCCTTCGTCCCATTCACATTTTGTGGGTGAATTTAATTACAGATACACTTCCAGCATTATCACTCGGGGTTGATCCAGAAGATCCGGATGTTATGAAGGAAAAGCCGCGCCGTGTAAAAGAAAGCTTATTTAGCGGCAGTATACCATTTCTCATTCTAAACGGGATTATCATTGGGCTCATCACGTTAATCGCCTTTATTGTTGGCGCAAAATTATATACAGGGGATACGAATCTTTTTCCTCTCTTTCCATCAAAAATTGCAGAAGATGCTTTATTACATGCCCAAACAATGGCTTTTGTCACACTAAGCTTTTCACAGCTCGTTCACTCTTTTAATCTACGATCACGTACAAAATCAATCTTCTCTATCGGGATATTTACAAATAAATATTTAGTTTTTTCTCTTCTTATCGGCGTATGTATACAAGTATGTATTATTTCGATCCCGCCTCTTGCAAGCATATTTGGTGTACATACTTTAACAGTAAAAGATTGGGGCTTTGTTTTATTATTAAGTATCGTCCCGCTGCTAATAAATGAAATAATAAAAATATTGAAAAGGCAATGAGGAGATTCTTCATTGCCTTTTCTATCCTTACCCTTGCATTTCTTTCTTAATTCTATCCGTTAATTCTGCCATACGCTTACGGCTTTCTTCACGCTCACGTTTGTTTTGTTCTTCAATTTGTTGTGTTTCTTGAACACCTTTCGAAATAATATTCCAAGTCTCTTCAAGTGTTTCCATCTTAATACTTGAAGAACCCGCTAATTTCGCTACTTCTACACTTTGCGTCGCGATATTTTGTGCATTTCTCTTCAACAGCTCGTTTGTACGGCGGTCAAGTTCTGCCATGGAGTCCGCAACAAGCTTTTGACGTTTTGCATTTACAGCTTGAATAATACCATTTTTAAAAATAGGGATTGTTGTAATAAACGCTGTATTAATTTTCCCGATTAACTTGTTGTTACCACGTTGAATCATGCGAATTTGCGGTGCTGTTAATAGCGCAACCATACGCGCTTTTTCTAAATCATCAATGCGTTGCTCTAAAATCTCTACAGAGTTCTTTAATGATTCCAGCTCGATTCCTGCAAGTTGATCATTATTACGAACGCGCTCTTCATACATTGGAACTAATTCTGTTTGCAGACGCTCAAGTAACATTTCACCCGCAACAACATATTTCTCTAAATCTAAATAGTATTTTAAGTTTTGCTCATACAAGCCATCTAACGTACCAATTGAGCGCTTCATTTCATCTTGATATTTCGTGATTTCCACGTATACTTTATCCATTTCGCGTCCCATCGTTTGATACTTATTGAAGATTTGTTCAATCATTTGATTTCCTTTTTTAAATAAACGAGAGAAAAAACCGCTTTTTTCTTCAACGAAATCTTTACTATCAAACTTGTCCATAATTTTCCCAAGCTGTTTTAATAGCTCACCCGAATCTTCTACCTTAGATAATGTCATCGTATGCAAGATTTGATCTGCAAACCTTGAAATTTCTACAGATGGCTCTTTCCCTAACTCAATGAGTTCCAATTGATCTTTTATATCTACACCATTATAAATGCGCTGCACTTCAGGATCTTGTCTTAACTGCAGGCGAAGATTTTGTGATGTTTGTTCATTCAATTCTGTTGTTGGATCTAATACAATCGGATTCATATATGTATCTTCCTTTCTTTATAAAAATGGCCGGAATAACCCTTTTAAAGTATTTGATAAATTTTTATAAGACGAAACGCCGTGAAACTCCACATCAAAGCTTACTTCTTCTAACCAATGGGAATCAAATGCTCCTGCTTCAATGTACTGCTCGATATCATTACGTCCTGTCGGATTAAAATGGAAAACATCAATACCAATTTGATTTAAAAAGAGCATTAATACCGCATCAGAACGCGTAAGTTCTCCATTTTTCTCATTGTTAAATATGACTATTTTCGGCACTTCTTGCGAATAATCAAATTTCTCAAGCTGCTCAAGTATGTTCGGTGGAATTTGTGAAAGCTGCGCAAACACATATAAAGCAATGTCTTGCTCTGTTTCATTCCCTATTTTTTTGCAAAGCCCGCTTTCACATGTATGAATCATTGCCTCTGCAATGCCATATTGCAACCCTTCCGGTAAGCGTTTATGTGGCCACCAATGGCTTTGAATGATGTTCTGTGCATCAAGTTTTCCAGAACGGTTTAACGCATCACGATAATGAAATTGAAAATTCGCTTTCTGTTCCTTTGTAAATGGAAACTGATTGATTAACAGACTATTTTCATATGATGTTAACGTTTTTAATCTTTGAAAATACTCTTTCTCATTTTTAGAGACACCAGACACTTTTGCAAATAACGATGGGATATAAATATGTTGATTTTCTACAAAGAATGTTGGTCTTATAAATGCTTTTTCTTTCGTAATGATAAACAGTTCATCATATGTTGTCTTTAACGTCCGAGCAACTGGCGTATACGCCCTAAATTGCCACGGTTTATACAAGAGCGAATTATCATGATGAAGCACCTGCTCAATCTCTTTTGAGGCTTGATAAGCAACCGTTGCAACGCGCTCTCTCTTTTTATCCGGAAATGATTCTAATGCAATTCGACCTGGATGCGAAATCACAAATGTTCGATTTTCTTCATCGATTGTTTCAAAACCATCTTTTCCTTCTGGATGATAATACAATACATCACATCCGAGCATAATAAGGAAGTATAAAAAGTAAATTCGACTTTCCGACGCATCACCGTACCAGATAATTTGCGGCATTTGTACTTTATAATCCTTTTGTGAAAACCATTTTGAAACGTAATTTTCACTTAACTTTATCATATCAATTAAAAAACGGCGAAAACCTTCTGTTTTTAATGATTGATTATGTTGTTTTTCGTACAGCTTTAAAATTGAAATGAAAGTTGTATGTATGTAGTGTTGTATATCGGGATGATCTACTTCGGGCAATAAACGCTTTCCCGATAAATGAGCAACGAGACGATTTACAGTTAAACCGCTTGCTGCCTGTTGGTGCAGTGAAAAAACTTCTTGAATATCACGAAGCTTCTCTGAAGGAATGACTTTATTTAAATTTTGTTCATGAAGTACAGTGATATTCTCATTTTGACTATACTCAAATAATTGATTATAGTACTCATCCGTATCATTTGGTACTCCAAGAATGCGACATCCTATGTAGCTAAAATGCAGATCATTCTCTGTGACTTCATAATGCGGCCGCTTTGCTAAACCGACTTCAAACTGTTTTAATGCTTCTTCCCCGCCGAGTAGCTGTGGGTGAAATGTAAAACGTGAAAACATACTTGTTCACCTCCAAACGAAACGTTTATAAAAAATGGGCGCTCATATGACGAGCAAACCCATTTAGTCTATTAACCTATTAATCCTCTTTCTTAGAAGCTGCCACCTCTTCACGAGTTTGGCGAGATGTTTTCATATAATGTAAAATAAATGTCGCACCAAATGCAATAACTAAAACTATAAAGAATAACCAATGCGGCATTTCAATATGAAATACAGAAAGTAACATTTTCCCAGCAATAATTGCAATTAATATATATGCTGTCGTTTCTAGTTCTGGAATACGTTCTAATAATCTTAAAAATACACCGGCAATCCCACGCATCATTAAAATACCAAGCATTCCGCCAAGAAGTAAAATCCATACTTCATTTGAAACACCAAATGCCGCAAGAACGCTATCCACAGAGAACGCAATGTCCATTAACTCAACCATTACTACTGTTCCCCAGAACATGCCAAACATTCTAAATAGAATGCTGTCTTGCTTCATACCTTGACCTTCTTCATCTTCTTCATTGTCTTTAGATTTATCAATGAAGTGTTTCAAAGAAAGCCATGCAAGATAAAGAGCACCAAGTACTTTTACCCACGCTAATTTAATTAAGTACATACCAATTCCGATGGCAATAAAACGAAATGCATACGCACCAATAAGTCCATAAAATAAAGCTTTTTTACGCTTTTCTTCTGGAAGATGTTTTACCATAACAGCTAGTACAAGCGCGTTATCAGCAGATAGCAAGCCTTCCAAAATAACAAGCGTACCAATTAATCCCCAAGATACTGGATCTTGTAATACTTTTACCCACATATCTAAATCAAAGAATTGGGCATACGTATCAAGAATTCCGTGTAAAATCTCCATACAGTTCTTGACTCCTATTCTGTTTTTAAATTTCTAAAAAGCGGAAAAGAAGGAAACGAAAGTCGCTTCCTTCTTATGCATCCAAGCCATACGCTCTTACAAGCGCACCTAGTCCACCTTGGAAGCCACTTCCGACAGCATTAAACTTCCACTGTCCATTATGACGGTATAATTCACAAAAGACAACCGCTGTTTCAATGGAGAAATCTTCCCCTAAATCATAGCGAAGCACTTCTTCATTTGTTTCTTCATTCGCTAAACGAACAAATGCGTTAGCAACTTGGCCAAAGTTTTGGCGGCGGCCCTCAGCATCATAAATGGTAACTGTAATCGCAATACGGTGTACATCAGCTGGGACTTTGCTTAGATCAACAACTAATTGTTCATCGTCACCTGCACCTTCTCCAGTTCGGTTATCACCTGTATGTGTAACAGAACCACAAGGAGATTGTAAATTGTTATAAAAGATAAAATCTGTTTCTTTCGTACATTTACCTTCTTGATTTAATAAAAAAGCAGATGCGTCTAAATCATAATCAGATCCGCCGTCATATTGTTTAATATCCCATCCAAGACCAATAATCGCTTTCGTAAGGCCTGGGCTTGTCTTACCTAAATCAATTTTTTGTCCTTTTTGTAACTGAATGACCATAGGGATTCACCTCTATTTACATAGATTATTTACTCTACATCTAAACCAAAGTTTTTACATAAAGCTGCCAATCCACCTTGGAATCCGCTTCCAATTGCATTAAACTTCCAATCATTGTTATGACGGTATAATTCACCGACTACAACTGCTGTTTCAATCGAGAAGTCTTCACCTAAGTCATAGCGAATTAGCTCTGTGTTCTTCTCTTCATCTAAAATGCGAACAAAGGAATTAGATACTTGTCCAAAGTTTTGACGACGACCTTCTCCATCATAAATTGTAATCGTGAAACAAATGCGTTCGATATGCGCAGGAACATTTTTCAAATCAACCTTGATTGTTTCATCGTCCCCTGCGCCTTCTCCTGTACGATTATCACCTAAATGCTGTACAGAACCATTTGCTCCAGTTGGATTGTTATAGAAAATGAAATCTTCCCCTCCGCCAACTTTACCATTAGCCCCAACTAAGAAAATACTTACATCTAAATCAAAATCAGCCTGTCCATCATATTTATTTGTATCCCAGCCAAGACCAACAATTACTTTTGAAAGACCTGGATTTGTTTTCGTTAAATCTACTTTTTGTCCTTTTTGTAATGAAATAACTGCCATATATAGCGCCTCCTTAAAAATTATTGATAACGCGTAACGATTTCACTTAAATTTTTATCTTGCGTTCCTTCTCCGACTGCTGAGAACTTCCATTCATTGTTATGACGGTACATTTCACCAGCAATTAAAGTTGTCTTTCCACCGTAGTTATCCGTTAAGTTATAACGTACTAACTCTTCGCGTGTTTGCGGATTTTGAATACGAATATACGCATTGTGAATCATTCCAAAGTCTTGGCGACGGTTCACGCAATCATAAATATTTACAACAAAAATTAGGCGGTTCACTCTAGATGGAACTTTTTGTAATTCAACAAAAATAGTTTCATCATCGCCTCCACCTTCACCTGTTAAATTATCACCCGAATGAGTAACACTTCCACAAGAAGATAATTTATTTCCAAAATAAATTAAATCATGTTTATGTAAAAATCGATCATTCTCAAGCATGATCACAGATGCATCACAGTCAATATTTGGCTTACTTCCAAACAGTGAAGATAATAATCCACCCGATTTTCCAATTGGATCCCATCCTAAGCCAACTTGTAATTTTGTTAACCCTGGTTGTCCTTTTGTTAAGTCGATCTTCTGTCCTTTTTCTAAAATAATAGGCATGAAGTCTCTTCCTTTCTACAAACCATTTTTCAACTAGGAAAATATTGTATTCTTCCTTTATATTGTAGCATTTTTCATAGATTGAGAAAAAGAATAATTTTTCGATTATATGAAAACATCTATTTTATTTCTCTGCACCAATGTAAGAAGTAAACAATTCCAAAATTATCCCCTCCTAAAAACCCCATTCTTTTTTAGGAGGGAATGAGAACATCTGGCCGCGTATAGAAACGGTCAGGGCCTTTTACGTGTCCACTAATATATCGGCGATTCGACACAATATAAAGTGAAACTTCCATCAGTGACGACTTTCTCACTGATGGAAAGCCCGCCCAATCGGGCTTTTACGGACAGTCTTCTTCTCCATGCTTCCACAACCTGTACTGCCCGTTAATGCGGGATAAAGACCCTTGGACGATATTTGACATATAAATCGTTCATGCGCTGGAACTAGGTCCTTCACTTATGCCAAATGATTAAGAATTCATTTCAATTGACCGATTTCCCTGTAATATCAACATTACGAATCTAGCTATTTTTTAATATGAGGATATAAGTTTTACAGAGTTTACTTTCGCATACACACTATTATACGCTGTGTTATCAGAAACTAGCTCATAGTATGTTCCACTTGAAGTTTGAATCGTATTCTTAATTGCAACTGTAATATTACGAGGTGCTACACTTGCTTGTGCACCGCCTACATTTTTAAATAACACAGATCCTGCTTGCAGCATACCTAGCTGATATTTATTCAAATCTTTTCCGCCGTTCATGGCATCAAGTCTATTCATAAGAGAAGCAATTTGTTGTCCCCAATTCTCATCACTTGCATACATGACGTTCATACCTTGCGATTTATCCCCCAAATTCCCGCCATTATATGTCCAGCCATTTGGATTTAAATAGTTTTGATCAATATACGAAGCACAGAAGTTAATACCTTCTTCCCATGTTTGAAATGCCGTTGCACCGTTATAAGGATCAGAATCTACCGCGCTAAAACCAAATAAATTTTTCTTATCCTGTGCAATACGACTTTTTCCCCAACCGGATTCCAAAATGGCATGAGATAATAAGTACCCTGCATTTAAATTATATTTTTGTGCTGCATTAACAAAATATTCTCCAGTTCCAATCAACGGGCTGTCTGCACTATATTTCATTAAAAAATTATCAATGTCTTTCGCTGTATAAGTAGATGTAACACGAATCGGCACATATTCAAAATATTGATAACTATCTTGTCCACCGATTTGCGTTTTATCAAATGCCTCATAGCGATTCCCTTCTTGTAAATGCTTCGGCGCATTGCCGATTTTATATGTCGTATACTCACCCTTAGAATGATCATATACATAATGATAAAGACTTCCACTTTTTACTGTATAATATGACGTTGATTCATGAAGCATATTTGGAAATAAAGTAACATCCTCTATATTGACATATCCTGTCGTACCATAAATTTTCACATGTACACGATCTCCATCCACTTTTACGAACTTTAAGTCAGCTCCCTCTCGTACATATGTTAACTTTTTACCAGTTATAATATCATAAATATTAATCACACCATTTGCTCGTACAAAACCTTGTTTCATATCCACAACTTTTCCATCGCTAACAATATAACCGTCTTCTTGCCTTGTTTGCAGCTCTTTTTCTGCTTCCACACCATTCGATTTTTGAACTTTTCCTGTTTCTGTGACCACTTCATAAGAAGATGCTTGTTTTAACTTTAAGAACTGTAAAGAAACATAACCTTCTACGCTGTTTATTCGAACTTTCGCCCAACCATTTTCCTTGCCTAGTACTGAAACTGACTCACCATTTTTCAAGCGCGCTACAATTGAAGTATTTGTTGAAGGACCTTGACGTACATTTAATAAAGATGTATTTACAATCCCTCTTTCTTCTGTTATTTGTCCATTATTTCCATTACTAGCATTCGAACTTGTACGAATTTGTACAAATTCTAGCGAAACATATCCTTCTTTTCCTTTGTACATAATCTTCGCCCAGCCATTTGCTTTTCCTAGTACCGTTATTTTCTCGCCGTGGTTTAAATTCCCCAAAATTTCACTGCTTTTGTTTGCTTCGCTTCTTACTCGTAAACTTGGTGCCGTTATTGTTCCTTCCTCTTGCGGACCTGTCACAATACTTTCTGCTGGCTTCTCTGCTTCCTTACCTTCTAACTTCACAAACTTTAGCGAAACATATCCTTCTTTTCCTTTGTATGTAATCTTCGCCCAGCCGTTTGCCGTTCCTAGTACCGTTATTTTCTCGCCGTGGTTTAAATTCCCCAAAATTTCACTGCTTTTGTTTGCTTCGCTTCTTACCCACAGACTTGCTGCTGTTACTGTTCCTGTCTCTTGTGTACCTGTCACAATATTTTCTGCCGGCTTCTCTGCTGCTTTTCCTTCTAACTTCACAAACTTTAGCGAAACATATCCTTCTTTTCCTTTGTATGTAATCTTCGCCCAGCCGTTTGCTTTTCCTAGTACCGTTATTTTCTCGCCTTGTTTTAAATCCCCGAGAATTTCACTGCTTTTGTTTGCTTCGCTTCTTACCCACAGACTTGTTGCTGTTACTATTCCTGTCTCTTGTGTACCTGTCACAATATTTTCCGCTGGCTTCTCTGCTTCCTTACCTTCTAACTTCACAAACTTTAGCGAAACATATCCTTCTTTTCCTTTGTATGTAATCTTCGCCCAGCCGTTTGCTTTTCCTAGTACCGTTATTTTCTCGCCTTGTTTTAAATCCCCGAGAATTTCACTGCTTTTGTTTGCTTCGCTTCTTACCCACAGACTTACT
>NZ_JBITWA010000007.1:101840-101949 GCF_044543425.1 Bacillus sp. NPDC077411
CGTTTGCTTTTCCTAGTACCGTTATTTTCTCGCCTTGTTTTAAATCCCCGAGAATTTCACTGCTTTTGTTTGCTTCGCTTCTTACCCACAGACTTACTGCTGTTACTAT
>NZ_JBITWA010000007.1:102047-102511 GCF_044543425.1 Bacillus sp. NPDC077411
TTGTGTACCTGTCACAATATTTTCTGCCGACTTCTCTGCTGCCTTACCTTCTAACTTCACAAACTTTAGCGAAACATATCCTTCTTTTCCTTTGTATGTAATCTTCGCCCAGCCGTTTGTTTTCCCCAGTACCGTTATTTTCTCGCCTTGTTTTAAATCCCCGAGAATTTCACTGCTTTTGTTTGCTTCGCTTCTTACCCACAGACTTACTGCTGTTACTATTCCTGTCTCTTGTGTACCTGTCACAATATTTTCTGCCGACTTCTCTGCTGCCTTACCTTCTAACTTCACAAACTTTAGCGAAACATATCCTTCTTTTCCTTTGTATTCAATTTTTGCCCAACCATTTGCTTTTCCTATAATGGTAACACTCTCTCCTTTTTGAACACTTCCCAGAAGAGTACTACCTATTTCAGGACTATTACGAACATTTAAACGTGCTGCTGTTACAACACCCGTTTCAC
>NZ_JBITWA010000007.1:102609-239977 GCF_044543425.1 Bacillus sp. NPDC077411
ACGTTGTTCACTATTAATACTCGGTTGTTGCTTCGATTCTATTGTAGGCTTCGTTCCTGCTATCTTTAAAAACTGCAGTGAAACATATCCTTCTTTTCCTTTGTATTCAATTTTTGCCCAACCATTTGCTTTTCCTATAATGGTAACACTCTCTCCTTTTTGAACACTTCCCAGAAGAGTACTACCTATTTCAGGACTATTACGAACATTTAAACGTGCTGCTGTTACAACACCCGTTTCACGTTGTTCACTATTAATACTCGGTTGTTGCTTCGATTCTATTGTAGGCTTCGTTCCTGCTATCTTTAAAAACTGCAGTGAAACATATCCTTCTTTACCATTGTAAGAAATTTTTGCCCAATCTTTTTGTGCTTCTAATACCTTTACAGTTGTTCCTTGCTTTACTTGTCCGACAATTGGACTTTGTGTTGTTGGTTGTTGACGTATATTTAAATTTGTCGCGTTTACTGTAGCTGTGCTTTCTTCTTGTGCAAAAGCATTTGTAGAAATAAGAGATGCTCCTGTCGCTATAAATGTACCTGCTATTATTTGCTTCGTTGTTCTTTCCATTATTTATTAGAATATAAGGATTTTTATATTCTCTATTCACTTCCTTTCCTTATTTTCTCATCTAATATTATAGCATAAATACCACTATTATAATTATTTGAAGATTATTAATATTTAATAAAATCAAAGAAAATGCACTTTACAATGCTGAAAAAGGTTAGCATTTCACTAACCTTTTTCCCTTATACTCATTTACTGCCACACAAGTAACTATATCCATTCTTTAATATGCCTTACCCCAATACACCATATGCTTTGCATCTTTCTCACAGCACACACATTGCTTAGCTAATTCCTCTTTTTCAAATGGCATACAACGTGATGTAACGCCTATTTCCTCTTTTAACTTTTCTTCACAAGCAAGGCTTCCACACCACATTGCTTTAATAAATCCTTGCTTTTCTGCTGCTACTTGCTTCATCTCTTCAAAAGTAATAGCCGTATACGTTTTTTCTTCACGGAGCGCTTTTGCTTTTTCAAATAGAGACTGCTGAATATCCTCAAGTAACTTTGTAATACGTTCTTCTAATTCATTTATAGCTACAAATTCTTTTTCTTTCGTATCACGGCGCACAAGGACAACTTGATTTTTTTCAATATCTTTCGGCCCTACTTCTAAACGAATTGGTATACCTTTCATCTCATATTCGTTAAACTTCCAGCCTGGTGTTTTGTTGCTTGCATCCATTTTCACCCGCGCAACTTTTTGAATACGAGTTTGCAGCTCAGTTGCTTTTTCTAACACGCCTTCTTTGTGCTGTGCAATTGGTACAATCATTACTTGCGTTGGTGCAATCTTTGGTGGTAATACAAGTCCATTATTATCACTATGCACCATAATAAGGCCGCCGATCATTCTCGTTGATACACCCCAAGATGTTTGATGGGCATATTGCCACTTCCCATTTCGATCTAGAAACTTAATATCAAATGCTTCTGTGAAGTTCGTGCCAAAATTATGCGACGTACCCGTTTGTAACGCTTTGCCATCATGCATTAAACTTTCAATTGTGTAGGTCGCTTTCGCCCCTGCAAATTTTTCTTTTTCCGTCTTTTGCCCTTTTATAACCGGAATCGCTAAATACTCCTCACAAAACGACGCATATATATTTAAAATGTTAATCGTTTCTTGCTGTGACTCTTCCGCTGTTTCATGAATTGTATGACCTTCTTGCCATAAAAATTCGGTTGTGCGTAAGAATGGACGTGTTGTTTTTTCCCAACGAACAACAGAGCACCATTGATTATATAGCTTTGGTAAATCATTGTACGACTGAACAATTTTCGAGAAATGCTCACAGAATAACGTTTCTGATGTCGGACGAATACAAAGACGCTCAGCTAATTCCTCATCCCCGCCGTGCGTTACCCACGCTACTTCCGGCGCAAAACCTTCTACATGATCCTTCTCTTTTTGAAGTAAACTTTCTGGAATAAACATTGGCATATATACATTTTCATGACCTGTTTCTTTTAACTTTTCATCCATTACTTTTTGAATATTTTCCCAAAGAGCGTACCCATATGGACGTAAAATCATACATCCTTTTACACTTGAATAATCAACAAGTTCAGCTTTTTTTACGATATCCGTATACCACTGTGCGAAATCTTCTTCCATTTTTGTAATGGCTTGTACTTGTTCTTTTTTCATCTTCTTTTCCTCCTTCTAAAAATAAAAAAAGCCCGCATCCCTAAAATAGGGACCGAGCTTTTTGCCGGCGTTACCACCCTGATTCATATACAATATGTATATGCTCTCTTGTTTGATAACGGGAATTCCCGCTGCATACGCAGAACTCAAAGGTAGGTTCCATATTGTCTTTTAAGAATCTCTCAGCCACTGGATTCTCTCTCTGCAAAAAGATGGAATATGTACTAATCCTTTTTCATCGTCATAACAATATAAATTTGTTGATTATCATAATACACACCCAATTATAACGCAATAGGGAATTTTTTGATTTTTATATATTATTTTCAGTTTATTTTGTTTTATACTTTTGTTACATATATTTCTCACGGAAAAATTTCACGATTTGATGAAGTATCATCCCAATAAGTGTTCCAATTAATAGAAAAAAACATAAGAAACCATATCCCATGCCTTCCCATCCACCAATAAAAAATAACGTACATAAAAAACCAACCAAGCAAATGATAATCATAATAAGTCCGAACAAAATATCAAGCGAACGATTAGGAAAACTTTTGCGTAATGTGAACGAAATAAAAAAAATGAGAACCGTTGTGATTATGCTACTCATTAAAAAAAATTCCATCATTTTCACTCCCTTAATTCTATTATATGTTTATAAGTCTCAAAATTCTAAAAAAACTTTCTTATTAGCAGTAGTTTTTATTACCAAGTATTAATAGTAATATATATAAATAGATTGTAGAACTTTTGGAGGTATTTTCTATGAACAAACCTGCAGCAAAACATGTTATTGTTTTATCTTTTGATTGTTTATCAGCTTTAGATTTTCCTATATTACAAACCCTTCCTCACTTCAGTTCTTTACTAAAACGTGGTGCATACGCCGAAAAAGTTGAAAGTATTTATCCATCTGTTACATATCCGTGCCATACAACGATTGTGACCGGAAATTACCCTGCAAAGCATCGGGTTGTGAACAATACATTACTACAGCCCGGAAAAGAATCCCCGGACTGGCACTGGTACCGTCGCTCGATTCAAGGAACAACCCTTTATGATGAAGCGCGAAAAGCAAATTTAAAAACAGCTGCACTTCTATGGCCGGTAACAGGAAAAGCAAAAATTGACTACAACATGCCAGAAATTTTTCCAAATCGTCCATGGCAAAATCAAGTGCTCGTTTCCTTATTTAGCGGGAGTCCATTGTATCAACTAGAATTAAATCAGCGTTTTGGTCACATTCGGAATGGGTTGTCACAACCGGAGCTAGATGATTTTGTACTTGCTTCTGCGGTACATACAATTCAAAAGAAAAAACCAAATCTTATGTTTGTTCATTTCACTGACTTAGATACACAGCGCCATTATCATGGATTTTCTTCTGAGGAAACAGTCGCAGCGATTCATCGCCATGACAAACGTCTAGGTGCAATTATTGATGCGCTGCGCGAAAGCGATATGTATGAAGAAACAACCATCGTTGTACTGGGGGATCACAGCGCATTAGATGAACATAAAGCGATCCAATTAAATGTCTTATTGCGTGAAAAAGGACTCCTTACTGTAAATAAAAAAGGAGAAGTAATAAATTGGAAAGCTTATTGTCAAAGCTGTGACGGCTCAGCATATGTATACGTAAAAGATAAAAATGATACAGAAACAATCGGAAGTGTACACCGTTTACTACAAGAACTCATACAAGATAAAGAAAACGGCATAGAATTTCTATTAACTGATGAGGAAGCAAAAGATTTCGGTGCCGATGGAAATTGCCTCTTTATGCTGGAAGCACGAGAAGGCTATTACTTTTTAGAAAATCATACTGGAGACCTTATAAGAGAGATTACAAGAAAAGATGTGACCTCTAGTAAAAAGTATACGTTTGGTACCCACGGCTATTCTCCATCAAAGCCAAATTACGAAACGATTTTTATGGCAGCCGGTAAAGGAATTCGTCAAGGCGCGATTATTCCGCACATGCGACTAATTGATGAAGGTCCTACAATTGCAAGATTACTTGGATTACATCTTGGTGAAACAGACGGTACGGTTATAGAGGATTTATTGGAATTGTAAAGCTATGTAAAAATTATGTAAATTTTCAGTTAGTTTATCTTTTTTACAAATTCCTTTTTGTACAATAACATTACATTGATTAGAGGGGGAACATATATGAAAAAAATGTCCAGGCCAGAAAAAAGCTGGATATTATATGACTGGGCAAACTCAGTATATTCACTCGTTATTACAACTGCTATATTTCCAATCTACTTTAAAGCAGCTGCTAAAGAAGCTGGTCTTGCAGGCACAACATCAACTGCATATTGGGGATATGCCAATTCCTTTGCAACACTTATGGTGTCTATACTCGCTCCAATTCTTGGCACAATTGCTGATTATAAAGGATTTAAGAAACGTTTCTTCACATTCTTTTTCCTATTAGGCATTATTTTTACAAGTATGTTAGCAGTCGTACCAACTTCGCAGTGGATTCTCTTACTTTGCTGTTATATGCTCGCCTTAATTGGATTTGCAGGAGCAAATATTTTTTACGATGCTTTTTTAATAGATGTGACGACAGAGGAACGAATGAACCGTATTTCAACACGCGGCTTTGCCCTTGGCTATATTGGGAGCACGATTCCATTTATCGGCTGCATGACTCTTATTATTCTTTCGCAAAAAGAGATCATCCCATTATCAGTCGGCGTGGCAAGCCAAATTTCATTCGCAATTACAGCGCTTTGGTGGGGACTCTTTACAATCCCTATGTTAAAAAATGTGGAACAACACTATTTTATCGAACGTGATCCCAATCCTGTTGTGACAAGCTTTAAGCGTCTTATTCATACATTTAAAAATATCCGTCAATACCGAACAGTTTTCTTCTTCCTCCTTGCCTATTTCTTTTATATTGATGGAGTCGACACAATCATTACAATGTCAACAGCATACGGAACAGACCTTGGAATTAGCGCAACAAATTTAATAATTATTTTATTCGTCACGCAGATCGTCGCCGGTCCGTTTGCCTTGTTATATGGCAAGTTATCTGAAACATTTACTGGCAAGAAAATGCTATATGTTGGGATTATTATGTATATTATTATTTGTACGTACGCTTATTTCTTACAAACAACATTAGATTTCTGGATTTTAGCGATGCTCGTTGCTACTTCACAAGGAGGGATTCAAGCGTTAAGCCGTTCCTATTTTGCAAAGCTTATTCCGAAAGAATCCGCAAACGAATTCTTCGGCTTTTATAACATCTTTGGTAAATTTGCAGCCATTATGGGCCCAGTTCTCGTCGGTGTCACAACGCAGTTAACTGGTAAAACAAACGCTGGTGTTTTAAGTGTTATCGTACTATTTATCATTGGAGGATTTCTGTTAACACGTGTACCAGAGGTTTCGTCTACTTCTGTAACAGAACCTTCTCAAAAACCAGAAACATTATAATAAAACGCTCTCCCAGCTTATATGGGAGAGCGTTCTTATGATGGATTTACTTTTCCTAGTGTATCCTCTCTTTTACCCTTCTTGTTTTTGTGTCATTTTCATTCGAAGTACCGGTAAAATAGCTGCTAATCCTAATACTGCCGCTATGCTAAATACGATTACGAGCGAAGTTGTCTCCTTCAATACTCCTCCTAGCGAAACACCGATTAACAGTGTGCTCATAAATAGCGGTAATACCGTTCCATTTACCCGGCCAATCATGTTCTCATCTACAAGTTGAATCATAAACGTTCCGACTACGATGTTTACACAAGCTAAACAAACTCCTGTTATAAACCGCATGCATACTGTAATCCAAAACGAAGTCGAAAATCCTTCTACAACAAATGAGACTGCTAAAACAAGCATTCCAAAAACAAGTAGATGTTTCTGCTTTACTTTTGCAGCAACCATAGCTGCCACACCGCCCCCAATTAACATCCCAATGCCATCAGCTGCAGTTAAATATTGGACAGCTTCTTTCTCCATTCCTAATCGCTCCACAACGAGAAAGATTTCAAGCGGTTGTACTAAACCTGCTGCTAAGCCAATAATCGAAAAAGTAGCCACCAACATTCGTAAAGGATTCGAACGTAACACATACAACCAACCTTCTTTTATATCATTCCATAATGAAGATTGTCGCGTCTCTACTTCTTTCATCCATCCTGGCAGAAATGAAAGACAAAGAGCTGATAAAGCAAAAATAATGATTAAGCTATAGAATGATACAAATAACCCAAGCTGTGTATATACGAATGTTCCTACGACTGGACCAAAGATAAGGAACAATGATTGTAAACTTTGAGATATTGCAATGGCTGCACTAACATGTTCCTCTTCAACATGATGTTTAAAAACGCGTGAAGTTGCTGGCTGTGAAAATTGGCTGACGACCGCTGACACAAATGTTGCAGCAAATAACGCTTGCCAATATCCAAGCTTTAATAAGAAAACAATCATGACGATAGATAGCGTACTTAATATATCTCCTGTAATCATTGTGCGCTTTGGATTCCACCGATCAGCCAAGGCACCTCCAACAAATGAAAAAATGAATATAGGTGCATATTCCATGACAGACAATAAAGAGACAGCAACAGGATCATTATTTGTATGTTCCATAACAAAAAACAAAAGCGCCATATTTCGGATCCAAATCGCAAATTGCTGTAAAATATCAGAAGCGATTACAAGCAGAAACACTCGATTTTTTAACAAAGCATTCATCATATCTCCCCTTCACTAAACCGACCGTTCAGTCTAATTTGTTTTAAAAGAAAAGCTGCTGACATTACGATCCAGCTGCCATTCCCTGTAATAAAACATCAATTGCTTTTTTATAAATCCGCTTCATTTCCTCTGCATTCATTTCATAATATAATGGTCCAAGCCCAGCTAATAGACCGTTCACAACGTACATGAGATCATTTACATCGTCTTGGCGAAATTCACCTGATGCCATCCCTTCTTCGACTAGCTTCTTAAAAATACTATACGATTCACGAGTTAAGGCTATCATTTCATCCATTATATCTTTCCTTACAACTTGACTCGTTAGAAATTCTTCAATTGTGCTAGAAATTGGGTTTTGGACATCTTCCACATAATATTCAGCAAGGCCATATAACTTTTCCGTGCTTGTATGGTATTGTTTTTCTTTTTCTGCCCACTTTTCCAGCCAATCGTACGTATGCTGTTTCACTACAAATAAAAACAATTCTTCTTTACTTTTAAAGTGGTAGTAAATACTGCCCTTACTCCGCTCAGTAACTTCACAAATATCTTCCATAGATGTTGCTGCATACCCTGTTTTTGAAAATAATTGTTCAGCTTTATAAGCAATTTCTCTTTTAATTTCTTCAGCACTCTTTCTCATCATTACACCTCACCAAACCGACCGTTCAGTCTAATTTTAACGAAAACTGCCCCTTCCTTACAAGAGGCAATTTTCTTATTTAAGAAAATATCTTATCGATCCAATTATGAATCGTATACAATTTCCCTACTTTTAACGCCACCTTAAATAGAACAACTCCCCCTGCTACTACAGCAAATGCAATCATTTTCCCTTTGTTTTTTACTTTCGGCTTTTTTTCCATTCTATATTCCCTCTTTATCTCTTTTTCTCTTTATTAATCAAACGTTTGTTTAATACATTTCACAAGGCTTTCCCCCAACTAATCAAACGTTTGTTTACATTTCAAAACAATAAAAAATGCGCCTTTTCAGGCGCGTTTCTACATTAATCTCCACCGCCGCCGCCATCTCCACCGCCACAGCTGCCACCATCTCCGCCAAAAGAACTTCCGCAATCTCCCGAGCTATCACTAGATCCTGCAAAAAATATTGGTGCACTATATCCTGTACTATCCGTTGAATCGGAATTATATCGTTTTCGTCCTCTTTTTCTTCCACTGGATGCACTTGCCTTTACAATAATGGCAAACAGTAAAATAAAAAACATAACGCCTACTACCATTTCCATTCTAAAATCCCCCTTTCACCCTTCAACTAGAGTACGATTTATATTTTTCAAGGAAAGCAATCACAATTAAATATTTCGCCAAAACTCCCTCCATATCCTCCAATAAAATTACATTTTTACCTATATTATGATTAATTTCAAACTAATAGTACAGATAGCAATTGTTAGCTCTTGTTTACTTCAAAATTATACGAACTCCCTTACAAAAATTTTCGAAATATCTTATCGCGGTATATATTAAATGAAGCCGTTTCTTTTAATTTGCGTCTTTCAATCAGTTGCTGAAAACGAAGTGATTTCGCTGTTAATTCTTCGTGTAATTGTTTTCTCTCTGCCTCATCATGACAACAAGCCAATAAATCTTCAATTTTTAACATCTCTTTTTGTAACTGCATTTCTTCAGGGATCACACCAGCATTTTTTAAAATCTTGTAACTCATGCGAAGTTCTTCTGGGATCATCGATAAATCTTCTAACTGAAGAGGTTTCCCTTTCCCTGGCAGGTCTGCAAATTCACCATCTTTCATCGCTTGCCGAATACGTTCCTCAGCAAGAATCGAAAAGATATCCATGACTCCACCACCTCCTCTCTTTTATAGTTTATTCCATTAACAAGAAATACTTTCCTCACTATTAAGCGCGTTTACACCAGTCTTGCACCGTCCAAACTTGCGTCACCCATTCTTTATAAAAATCTGGTTCATGAGAAACAAGCAGAACCGTACCTTCATATTCCATAAGAGCTTCCTTAAGTGCTTCCTTTGCCCGAATATCTAAATGATTCGTCGGTTCGTCTAAAACAAGTACATTACTTTCTTTCAACATTAATTCACATAAGCGTACTTTCGTTTGTTCCCCGCCGCTTAAAGAGCAAAGCGGCTGTAAAATATGCTCTTCTGTTAAACCGCATCTTGCCAATGCCTGCCGAATCTGTTTTTGCGTCATATCCGGCCGCAATGACCATACTTCCTCAAGCGGTGTTTGCTCCGTGGCAAATTCTTCTTGTGCAAAATAAGCTGGGTTTACACTCTCTCCTATTTGCACTATGCCACTTAAAGGCTGCAAATACCCGAGCAATGTTTTTAACATTGTTGTTTTTCCAATCCCGTTATAGCCGACGATAGCAATTTTTTCACCTCGCTTTATTTGTAAATCAATAGGACTAAATAAAGGCTCTTTATAGCCAATCTGCATATCTTTCGTCTCTAAAATTCGGCTAACAGGCTCCAAGTACACCTGAAACATAAAACGTGGTTGCAGCACAGCAGTTGGCTTTCCGATTCGATTTATTTTTGCTAATACTTTTTCACGACTTTTTGCTTGTTTTGCTTTACGAATTTTATTCTTTTGAATAAAATCCTTTAATCTTTCCATTTCTTTTTGCTGCCTATCATACGCTACTTGTAATTGCTGTTTATGTTGCTCATAGTTTGTTATGAATGTTTGATAATTACCTATATAACGTTTCAGTCCTTTATGCTCTAAATGATAAATGACATTCGTAATTTCATTTAAAAATCTTTCATCATGCGAAACGACAATATAAGCATGTTCGTAATTTTTCAAATACCCCATCAGCCATTCAATATGCACGTTATCGAGATAGTTTGTTGGTTCATCTAGTAATAAAACATGCGGCTCTTCTAACAATAATTTTCCTAATAACAGTTTTGTTCGTTGGCCGCCGCTTAGTTGTTCTACATTACGATCCATACCAAGTTCTAAAATTCCTAACCCCGCAGCGACCATTTCTATTTTTTCCTCAATATGATAAAAATCAGAATGCTCTAGTACACTTTGTAACTCTCCATATTGCACTAACAATTTTTCAAGGTTATCACCTACTGCCATTTTTTCTGCTATTTGCAGCATATTATTTTCGATATCATACAAGTGGGCAAAGGCACTTTGTAAATACTCCATAATAGTTGTTCCAGCCTGCAAATCTATATGTTGCTGTAAAAAACCGATATTCATATGAGGAAACCATTCAATCATTCCCTCATCAGGAAGTAACTCTCCTGCTAATATACGCAGTAATGTCGATTTACCCGCTCCATTGCTCCCTACAAGACCAACATGCTCACCTCGGAGTAATCGAAAACCAATATTTTGAAAGATTATTTTATCCCCATACATATGGGTAAGATTTTCAACTGATAACATACTCATTTTACTCTCTCCTTTTCGCTTTACATCTAAAGCCAAACGAGAGAACAGTACAAAAAAACAATATTCAATTCGCTAAACGTAAAAATGGATAAGGCAAACACACCTTATCCATTACAAATTATTATCGTAAAAAAGGAATAAGGTTCTTTATCTACTGTCTTTCGGTTGGCTTTTACTCAAAAATTGGGCAGACTTCTCCCTTATCAAGCCAAAACCATTTGAAGAACAGTTGATAAAGTCATCTTATCCTTTCACCTCTTTATAAATTATTATTTGCATATAGAATAAACAAAAATCATAAATTTATTCTATCATATGCTAAATTCTGCAAATTTGTTAAAACTCCTGCTTAGAATCCGTAAAAATCCCTTTCTTTTTAGGGAAACGAGAGCATCTGGCCATGCATAGAAGCGGTCAGGGCCTTTTTCTGCCACATGCGAGGTTTAAAACAAAAGGAGAAAGTACATGCGGATCATGTTTTGCACAGCAGCGACTTATATGTCAAAATATCAAAATAAATTTATATAATAAAAACCCCTTAACAGTAATTGTAATAATAACTGTTAAGAGGCCATACTTTATTTCCTCATATAAGGAGCCAATATTTTTAATATCTCTGTTTTATCTTCTTTTAATTCTTCTGACGTTAACATGTCCATCGTTCTAGGGCGCGGTAAGTTCACTTTCACTTCTCCAACAATTGTTGATGGTTGCTGTGACATAATGAAGACACGATCTGATAACAAAATCGCTTCGTCTAAGTCATGCGTAACCATAATGATTGTTTGTTTCCCTTTTTGCCATGATTCTAGTAACCAGCTATGCACTTCCATTTTTGTAAATGCATCTAATTTTCCAAAGGGTTCATCAAGCAGCATAATCGGTTTATCACATAAATACGTACGTAAAAAGCTAACACGCTGCCGCATTCCACCTGATAAAGCATCTGGGTAATGGTCTGCATATTCATCAAGTCCAAATTGCCTTAGCGCTTCCATCCCAATTTCTAATCGTTTTCTTTTGGATTGCCCTTCAATTTCTAAAGGTAATACAATATTATGAAGAGCAGACCGCCATGGAAGCAGAAGATCTTGCTGCGGCATGTAGCTAACAATATTACGATTCATAACAGATTCGTTTTCGTAAAGCACATCTCCATCATTTGCTTGTTCAATCCCAGCAACAATGTTTAATAACGTACTTTTTCCGCAACCACTTGGTCCAACGAAAGAGACAAATTCACCCTCTTGAACCAAGACGTTCATATGCTCTAGTACTGTTTTCCCATCAAATGTTTTTGTAACGTCTTTTACTTGTAGTCCGTTCATTTTTCGCTCGGAAGGAATTCGTTCGTAAAGGCCGCTTTCACATCAATTTTCTTTTTAATGACCTTATTGTCATATAAGAAATTCATATAATTCGTCCATACCTCTTCCTTCTGTACTCCCCACGCTTTCGCATCATCTTGGTATTTCGTGCTTAACCATTTTTGACTTTCTTGTACTAACTCTTTATTAATGTCCGGTACATTTTTAATTAAAATATCCGCTGATGCTTGCGGCTCCTTAATTGCAAAGTTATAGCCATCTGTTGTTGCTTTCATAAACTTCTTCACAAAATCTTTATCTTGTTTTGCATGTTTTTCACTAGTAATAATAACAGGGCTATAATAATCTAACGCTGGATCTAAATCTTTTAGCATAATCGTGTTTAGCTCAATGCCTTTTCTCTTCGCTTCAATACCATCCCAGCCATAATAAATCCACTCAAAATCAGCATCACGGCCAATAGATTTAAAGAAATCTGTTTGTCCAAGTACAACCTTTTGCACTTTATTATAGTCTGCTTGATGCTTATCCATAATTGTTTTTAAAGTAGCTTCTTCAGCCGGTGCTCCCCAACCGCCATATCGTTTTCCTTCAAATGCTTTTGGAGATGTGATGTTATCCTTTTTTAAAGATGCAAATGCAGATGTATTATGTTGAATAACCGCACCAATTGATACAACTGGAATATCTTCAACCCTTGCTGTTGTTACGTTCTCTTGATAACTTACACCAAAATCAGCTTTTCCTGATGCAACCATTTGTTCAGCAGACGTATTTTCACCTGGCTGAATAATCTCTACATCTAACCCTTGTTTTTTATAGTAATCTTTCGTCTTTGCTACATATAAGCCAGTATGGTTTGTATTTGGAAACCAATCCAATACTACGGTTACTTTCTTCTCTTTACTCTCTTCTTTCTTCCCTGCTGAGCAGCCTGCAAATGTAAATAATAAAGAAGCTGCTAATAACGCTTTTAACCCTTTTTTCATTTCTCTCCATCCTTTCTGTAAACCCACGGTGCTGTTAGTCTTGCCATAAATTCAACAATAAAATACAAGAGTAGTGTCACACAGGCAATAACAGCAGCGATTCCAAACACACGAGCTGTTAAAAAAGATTTCGTCGCTCTTGTCAGCATAACGCCTAAACCTTCACTTGCCCCAAGCCATTCTCCAATAATAGCCCCCATTACGCTATATGTAACGGCAATTTTTAATCCTGAAAAAAAATATGGCAGTACTGCTGGAAACTTCACTTTTTGATAGACTTGCCACTTGCTTGCCCGCATTGTTTGCAGCAGCTTTAACATCGCTTTGTCTACCGTTTGAAAGCCTTCTAAAATACTAAGTGTAATCGGAAAGAAGCATATGAGAATCACAACCATTACTTTTGGCAGCATTCCGTAGCCAAACCAAATGATAAATAAAGGTGCTAGTACAACAATCGGAACTGTTTGTGAAATCACTAGTAACGGATTCATTAACACACGGAATAACGGAATCACATCCATAATAATTGCAATGCTCGTTCCAAGTATAATTGCAAAAAATAATCCTATGAACACTTCTTGCAAAGTCTGCATCGTATTTGGAAGTAACAAATCTTTCATTTCGATAAGTTCATGTACAATTGCAGAAGGCTTTGGCAAAATCCACGGTTCAATATGGAATATGGAAACAGCTCCTTCCCATATTGCGATGAGAAGGAACAGCCATATTGTTGTAATCGCTATGTTAGATCGCTTCTGTTTTTTCATATTCTTCACGATACTTCCACACTTTTTCATCAATCGTTACGCCTGTACTTGGACGATAGTGGATTTTAATAGAAGTAATTACTTCTTCTGCTCCATCATCTATGCAAGCTTGCTGCGCACGTTTAATAATGGCAAGAAGCTCGTCTAATTCTCCTTCCATCGTCGTTTCCATTGCCCCAACCTCATAGCGTACTCCAGATTTCTGAACAACTTCAATCGCTTTATCTACAACTGCATATACATCTTTATGCTTCGCTTGTGGTACAACTGAAAATGAAACTGTAACTTGCTGTGACACAATAAATTCCTCCTTAAATTTCGTATAAAAAGAAAAGGCTTTCCTGCCAAAAGCAGGAAAGCCTTATATACAAGTTATCATAGAATAACAATTGCTACGATTCTTGATACAACTCCCTACGCTGGCATTATCCAGATCAGGTTAAGGGTCGATGTCTTGTTACATCCTCTCAGCCATACCGGCTCCCCTGTTTCAATTCGTCTTCATTGTAGCACGGATTATTTTTATGAACAAACAAATTTATTTTTTCTTCTCAAAAATACTATCCTCAAGTTACTCTTCATGCATTTTGTACTCAACAATTGATGTAGAGAGGTGGAATTTGTATGTAGATGGATATGTTAATATCTCTTAATTTTGCATGAAAAGAAGTATCTATTCAGTTATTACTTCTCAGCTGGACTTCCAGTTATGATGATTACACTAGCTCTTGCAATTGATCGGCATCACACTACTATCCCATTTGTTGCTAGTAGTAGTATTCTTACTATTATTATCTTTACACATAAAAAAGAGATCAATGTCATAAAAAACATTGGCCTAACCAATCCTATCAGTCCGGTAACTGGCTAGCCTAGTCTCATTCGTCCTTAGCCCCTACAGCTTTGTGTCCTTATGTTTCCATAAGTTTGTCTTTCTCGATGAACGATATGAGAGTTTTATGAAAATTACACAATTCTCTGTCCACAGATTACAACCTCCAAATCAAATTAACCATTTATCCGTACATATAAATATAATATTCCGAAATAACCCTTTTGTAACATAATTTTAACAACTAGAGTAAATCATGTTTTTGATGTGTTATATAATGAAAAAAAAAGCGATTTTTAGAGATTTATTATATATATCCATTTTAATTTTTCGACATAGAAGTCGCTGCTATGCAGAATACAATATGATTGCTACTTGGTTTCTATGCGCGGTTAGATGCTCTCGTTCCCTCCTAAAAAGAAAGTTTTTTTATGTCGGGTTCTTAACTTGTATATATATCACTCTACTTTCGAATCATTAAACAAGTTAAATTATTTGATAATAACAATTAATTATTATCTCGGAGGTGCTATACTATGTTCTGGCTACAGTTTATCATCTTATTACTCTGTATTTTCATCGGCGCACGCCTTGGAGGTGTTGGCCTTGGCGTAATGGGAGGCGTTGGGATGACAATCTTTGTCTTCTTCTTCCACTTACAACCAACCTCTCCCCCAATCGATGTTATGCTTATGATTTTAGCAGTTATTACAGCCGCTGGAGCCTTGCAGGCTGCTGGGGGGATGGACTATCTTGTTCATATTGCAGAAAAAGCGCTCCGCAAAAACCCGAAACGTATTACGTTCTTCGCCCCAATCGTCACTTATTTATTTACGCTTTGTGCAGGAACAGGACACGTTGCCTATTCAGTTCTTCCTGTCATTGCTGAAGTATCGCGTGAATCAGGAATTCGACCAGAGCGTCCCATGTCAATTGCTGTTATTGCATCGCAGCAAGCGATTACGGCAAGTCCAATTTCAGCAGCAACCGTTGCACTTCTCGCTATGCTTGCTGACTATAAGATTACATTATTAGATATTTTAAAAATTAGTATTCCATCTACCTTTATCGCTTGTATGTTAGCTGCTTTCGTCGTAAGCAAAATGGGGAAAGAGCTAAACGAAGATGAAGAATACTTAAAACGATTACAAGAAGGCATGATTCCAAAACTAGAAGAAAAGAAAGAGTTTACTGTCCCGAAAGGTGCAAAACTGTCTGTTATCCTCTTTTTACTTGCAACGGTTCTAGTTGTTCTTCTTGGGTCTTTTGAAGCGTTACGTCCTAGTTGGATGATAGACGGAAAACTTGTACGTCTTTCTATGCCAAACACCATTGAAATGGTTATGCTAACAATTGCAGCACTTATTATTATTTTTTGTAAACCAAATGTAGAAAGCATCGTGTCTGGTAACGTCTTTAAAGCAGGAGCAACAGCAGTTGTTGCGATTTTCGGTATCGCATGGATGGGGGATACGTTCTTTAATGGTAACTTACAAATGATTCAAGGTTCTATTCAAGACCTCGTAACAAGTGCACCATGGTTATTTGCAATTGCACTATTCGTGCTATCAATCTTGTTATATAGCCAAGCTGCAACAGTACGTGCATTAATACCACTTGGATTAACACTTGGCATTTCACCGGTACTATTGATCGCAATGTTCCCAGCTGTAAACGGATATTTCTTTATTCCAAACTACGGAACAATCGTCGCGGCAATTAACTTTGACCGTACAGGTACAACTCGTATCGGTAAATATGTGTTAAATCATAGCTTTATGATTCCAGGTCTTGTCGCAACAATTACATCAATTGGAATAGGGATGCTTCTCGTTTCACTGATGTTTTAATGAAGAAAGAGCTAGTCTTTACAAGGACTAGCTCTTTTTAATCAAACGTTTGTTTAAATTTTTTTCACTTGCTCAGCCAATTTCTTCGCACTATTATAAGGAGACTCCGCTAAACTAATCGCTGAAATCACCGAAACACCATCTGCCCCTGCTTCCACGACAGAAGCAGCATTGTAGGTTGTAATCCCACCAATACCGACAATCGGAATTTCAATGCCACTTTCACGGAAAAAACGTAATCCTGCCGTTCCTTGTACTGCTTTTGCATCTTTTTTCGTGTTTGTTTGAAAAATCGGTCCTACTCCTAAATAATCGGCACCATTTTCAATCGCAAAACGAGCTTCTTCTATTGTATGAGCGGATACACCAATGATTTTATCGCCCATTTTTTCACGTACGATCTGAATGTTTTCATCATCTTGCCCAATATGAACACCATCTGCATCTAACGCTATTGCTAATTCCACATCATCATTTACGATGAATGGAACATGATACTTTTTACATAATGATTGCAGCTGCCCTGCAAATGTATACAGGTTTTCTTCCGTTAATGCTCCGTCACCTTTTTCACGATACTGAAAAAGGGTAACTCCGCCATCAAGAGCTTCTTTCATAACTTGTAATGGATCTTTGCTGCAATTATTACTTCCCATAATAAAATACACTTGTAATAACTCCGACATCTGCTGTTTATCAATCCGTGCCATTTCTCTCATCCTTCCTTAGCAAACCTCTTCAACATTTCCATATCGTTCAACGTCTTCTGCAGTAACGTTTGCTAACTGATTTAGAAATTCAATTCGGAAACTTCCCGGTCCTTGCTTAGCTGTTTTACTTGCCGCAATTTCTGCCGCTACACCGTAAAATGCTACAGCCGCAACAGCTGCTTTTACGTAATCTTTTTCAACTGCTGTAAACGCTCCGATAACGGATGTTAATAAGCAACCCGTTCCTGTTACTTTCGTTAAAATGGGATCTCCGTTACGAAGAATAAACGTTCTTTCCCCGTCAGTTATAACGTCTTCTTTTCCAGTAATAACGATAATGTTACGTAGCTGCTTTGCTGCCTGTTTCGCAACTGACACAACATCACCATTTCCTCCCCCTGCATCAACCCCTTTAATCTCCCATCTCTCATCAATAACATTTGCAATCTCCGCTACATTCCCGCGGATGATTGCTAGCTTTACTTCACTTGGAATATGCCTTGCCACTTCTGTTCGGTACGAAGTTGCCCCGGCACCGACAGGATCAAAGACAATTGGTACGTTGTGCATATTTGCTGACTTTCCAGCAATAAGCATCGCCTCTACTTCTTCTTGGCGAAGTGTTCCCATATTTAAAACGAGCGCTCCCGCAATACTTGCCATTTCAGCTACTTCTTCTTTCGCATATGCCATCACAGGTGATGCCCCTAATGCTAGTAATCCATTGGCAGTAAAGTTTGTCACCACCACATTTGTAATATTATGGACGAGCGGATTTCTTTCACGTACTGTTTCAATTACTTGTGCAATTTCTTTCATTTTCATATGTATCTCTCCTTTTTTATAACGGGAGATATAGCAAAAAAGACACTTTTGCGCATGCAAAGTGTCTTCATAATGTGCGTTCACACTCTCCCTACACTGGCATTACCCAACAGGTTCAAATGGTCAACGACGGATTAGCCGTACTCTCAGTTTGCATCCGCAAACCCCCATGTGTTTTCTTATTCATCTACTTCCGTAGTCTACTCCGATTCTATTGAAATAACAAGTTCTTCTTAACTATGTAAATACAAACTGAAAAAAATAAAAAAACTCTTTTTTTAGGTGGGCGAGAGCTTCTGACTATGTATAGCCTATCCCTACCACGGGCAACGTTTAAAACAAAGGGAGAAAGCGAGTGCTGGGTATATTTTATTTTCTTTGCCGAAATTTACATAAAGAAAAAACATAAAAACACCTTTCTTTTTAAGTGGATGAGAGCAACTAGCTATGTATAGAAGCGATCATGGCCTTTTTCTGCCTTTAAAACAAAAGGAGAAAGCAAGTGCAGGTCATTTCTAAAACTAATTCAAAATGTAATGCTTATATTTAATAACAACCGATTCAAATCTTTGGAATAACTGAATCTAAAAGGGATGTATGCTATAGTTAACTTACGGAAATTGAAAGGATGTTTGAAATATGGCAAAAAGTGTTGTAATTGCTGAGAAACCTTCTGTTGCACGTGATATTGCACGTGTATTGAAGTGCGATAAAAAGGGAAATGGTTACCTTGAAGGCAGTAAATATATTGTTACGTGGGCTTTAGGGCATCTCGTTACATTAGCAGATCCAGAAAGTTATGATGTAAAGTATAAAACGTGGACTTTAGAAGATCTTCCAATGCTGCCGGAACGTTTAAAATTAACAGTGATTAAACAAACCGGCAAGCAATTTAATGCTGTGAAAAGTCAACTGACTCGAAATGATGTAAATGAAATCATCGTAGCTACAGACGCAGGACGCGAAGGTGAATTAGTAGCTCGTTGGATTATTGATAAAGTTAGAGTTAATAAACCTATTAAACGTCTTTGGATTTCATCTGTTACCGATAAAGCAATCAAAGACGGCTTTGCAAATTTGAAGCCTGGTAAAGCATACGACAATTTATATGCTTCAGCTGTTGCACGTTCGGAAGCTGACTGGTATATCGGTCTTAACGCAACACGTGCATTAACTACAAGGTTCAATGCACAACTAAACTGCGGTCGTGTCCAAACACCTACTGTCGCGATCATCGCAAGTCGTGAGGAAGAAATTAAAAACTTCAAAGCACAAACATACTACGGCATTGAAGCGCAAACAACAGATAGATTAAAACTAACTTGGCAAGATGCGAAAGGCAATAGCCGCAGCTTTGATAAAGAAAAAATTGATGTGATTGTGAAAAAACTAGGAAACCAAAATGCTACTGTAGTGGAAATTGAAAAAAAACCTAAGAAGTCGTTTGCTCCTGGTCTTTATGACTTAACAGAGCTACAACGTGATGCAAATAAAATTTTTGGCTATTCTGCAAAAGAAACGTTAAATATTATGCAGAAACTGTACGAACAGCACAAAGTATTAACATATCCGCGTACAGATTCACGTTATATCTCATCTGACATCGTTGGAACACTTTCAGAACGTCTAAAAGCTTGCGGAGTAGGTGAGTATCGTTCTTTAGCTAATAAAGTCTTAACGAAACCAATTAAAGTTTCCAAATCTTTTGTTGATGATAGTAAAGTAAGTGATCACCATGCCATCATTCCAACAGAAAGCTATGTAAACTTCTCTGCATTCACAGATAAAGAACGCAAAATTTACGACTTAGTTGTTAAACGTTTCTTAGCAGTTTTATTCCCTGCTTTCGAATATGAACAACTAACGTTACGTGCCAAGATCGGTGATGAAAACTTCGTCGCACGCGGCAAAACAATTGTGAATTCTGGCTGGAAAGAAGTTTATGAAAATCGCTTTGAAGATGACGATGCAGTAGATGATTTAAAAGAACAACTTTTACCTCGCATCGAAAAAGGCGATACATTAAATGTGAAACTAATTGCAGGAACGTCAGGTCAAACAAAGCCACCTGCACGCTTTAATGAAGCGACATTACTTTCAGCAATGGAAAACCCAACAAAGTATATGGGTACGCAAAACAAACAACTTGCAGACACATTAAAATCAACGGGCGGACTAGGTACAGTTGCGACCCGTGCTGACATTATTGATAAATTGTTCAATTCGTTCTTAATTGAAAAACGCGGCAAAGACATTCACATTACATCAAAAGGCCGTCAGTTACTGGATTTAGTTCCAGAAGAGTTAAAATCTCCTACACTAACTGCTGAGTGGGAGCAAAAACTTGAGGCGATTGCGAAAGGCAAATTGAAAAAAGAAGTATTCATTTCAGAAATGAAAAACTACACAAAAGAAATTGTTTCCGAAATTAAATCAAGCAATAAAAAATATAAACACGACAACATTTCTACAAAAACTTGCCCAGACTGCGGCAAACCAATGCTAGAAGTAAACGGTAAAAAAGGAAAAATGCTTGTATGCCAAGATCGTGAATGCGGTCATCGTAAAAATGTATCCCGCACGACAAATGCACGCTGCCCGCAATGTAAGAAAAAATTAGAGCTACGCGGTGAAGGTGCTGGTCAAATCTTCACATGTAAATGCGGCTACCGTGAGAAACTATCTACATTCCAAGAACGTCGTAAAAAAGAATCAGGTAACAAAGCAGATAAACGTGCCGTTCAAAAATACATGAAACAGCAACAACAGCAGGAAGAACCTCTGAATAATGCATTAGCAGAAGCATTAAAGAAATTGAAGTTTGATTAAAGGAGTTGGCTTACCAACTCCTTTTTCCATGTCCACTAATATATCGGCGATTCGACACAAGATAAAGCCCTTTCGACAACGTTCGATATACTCTTCCTCTAAAAAGAAAAAGGTTCCTACCAAATTGGTAGAAACCTTTTGTTATTAATGAATCAATTTACTTCCTTTTGCGTTTTCCACAAATCTTTCACTGGACTTATTAATTGGTTTTTTCAGAAGCAATGCAATAACGAGCATAATACCGACCCATATGCCCAATACAAGAAGGTCTTTCCATACAATATCCCAAAGCATACCGCCAACTGCCTCACGAATAATACGAATTGCATATGTGAATGGCAAGAATGGATAAATTGCTTGGAAGAATTTTGGCGTCATTTGAATTGGGAATGTTCCACCTGAACCAGCAACTTGTAATACAAGTAATACGATTGCCATGGATTTACCGATGTTTCCAAATACAGAAACAAGTGAGTATACAATACAAACGAATACTCCAGCAATTAACATGCTAAATAGGACAAACCAGAATTTATCAACCACATAAGTTCCTAATAAGAATATATCTCCCATTGCTACGATAAATGCCTGAGCCAGACCAATGGATAGGAATGTTAAAAAGCGTCCGAAATAAATGTGATAGCTTTTATACTCCGCATCTTCCTCATGTACTTCTACTGTTAATAATGACACCATGAGCAATGCCCCTACCCATAACGCTAGTACTGTGTAGAATGGTGACATCGCTGAACCGTAATTTGGAATTGGGAATAATTTATTCTCTTTTAAGTTTACTGGATTTGCGAAATAATCACTTTGTTTTTCTACGTCATGCTTTAACAAACGAATAATATCCTTTAAATCTTCTTGTGATTCAAATTCGCGAATTTTATTAGCAATTTCTTTAATTTTCTTCTCAGCTTCAGGGAGTTCCGCTTTTACTTTCGTTACGTCCTCTTTGCCAAGAGCTAACCCTTTTGATGCATCCTCTAACAATTTTTTCACATCAGGCAGCTTTTCATTTGCTGTGTTTAAAACATCCGCTGCTTCTTTATTTATTTTTTTCGTTTTAGCAATTGCATCGTTGAAATTCGGGACGATTTCAGAGTCATATCGTGCTAATATACCATCTATTTCTTTAGATGCATCTTTAGCCGCTGCATTTATATTTTCTATATCATCTTTTGACGGTAGTTTCCCTTTATTAATGGCATCAAGAGCCTTATTTGTTGCATTAATTCCCTTTTGCATATCTCCTTTTGCATTATTTAATTTCGCTACAGTATCAGGAATGTTTGTTGTTTTTCCGGCATGGCCTGCGAGCTTATCTACATCATTTAACACGGGAATAATATCATCTATAAAATTAATGCCCTTTTGAAGCTGTGATTGAACATCATACAATCCTTGTTTTGCCGGTTCTAAATATCCTTTATCACCTACACCGTTATCAATGATATTCATCGCATTATTTGTAGCATCAATAACACTATCTGCAAGCCCTTCAGCCTCTTTTGCTGCACTATCAATTTGATTTAATGAATTTTCAATGGACTGCTTATTCTTGCTAGGATCGTTTGCTGCTTCTGTTGCCATTTTATTGATTGCAGTAAATGCAGTTTTAAGATCCTCTAATCTTTTCAACTCTTCATCTTTATTAGGTTGGTTTGAATCCTGTAAGTTTTTAATATCTAAATTAATCTGTTCAATAGCTCCTGCAGATAATTGCTCTATTCCTTCGAGAATTTCTTTGACCTTTGCCGGATCAACTTTATTTAGCTCTTCTCGCGCCTTATTTGTATAACTCGGAATCTTTTGCGAAACTTCCTTTACCCTATTTGCTGTTCCTTGTGCAGATTTTATATTATTTTTAATCGATTCCTTATTCACATTTGCCAACGGATCTTTTAAATAATCCGTAATCTGCGCTGTACGATCTGCAGCTTTTTTCGCATACACTAAGTCTCTCTTGACCGCTGCCGGTGCCTCTTCCAACGTTTGATCATTTTTTGCAAAGAACGTATCTAAATCCTTCGTCAATTGCTGGCTATCATGAATGATGCTTTCAATCTTCGGCATCGTATCTTGCGCTGTCGTTACAAGACCTTGCGCTTTATCAGCATCTGTTAATGCTGTATCTACAATTTTGTTGATTTCTGGGAACTGCGCTTCTAATTTGAAAACGAGGTCCTTTACTTTTTCAATACTTGGTAAGTTTGTTTCTAAATCAATTCCAAGTTCATTAAAGATTTTAAAAATCTCACCATTTGCGGTTTTGACAAAGTTTTTGCCTATTTCTTCAACAATACCAGACGCACCTTTTGAAGTGATTTTTGGTGCAATGGCATTTACCTTTTCATTCACATAATATTGAATCTCTGGTTTTTGCGGATTATCATCCAATACCGTTGCAATTTTTTCTGAGAAATCTTTTGGAATAGTGATACTTGCGTAATATTCACCATGCTCCACACCATGTATTGCTTCCTTCTCATCAACGAACTTCCAACCGAGATTTTTATTCTTTTTTAGGGAATCTACGACTTCCTTCCCTATATTAATGTCCTTCCCTCGTAAATTTGCACCTTTGTCTTTATTAGATATTGCAATTGGAACATCTTTCGTACTTCCATAAGGATCCCATGAGGCTTTAATATTAAACCACGCATAGAGCGATGGTAAAATTGTCAGCCCTATGATGATAACAATTGCAGCCCAATGTTTCGCTACATTCCGTATGTCTGTCGTATAAATACGCCATATTTGTTTCATATTATTAATCACCTAATTATATGTTTTTCCTTTCTTCCAAATTCATACATGCATTTCGCCATTATAACATTGTTTCTAGAAAAATTTCACTTACATCATCTATACGTTCCTGAAAAACGGTATACATCATTATATGATAATTTCAATAAAGTATACAAACAAAATGACTATTTTGGTTTTACGTTCAATATTAAAGATTATATATGAAATGTAATAAAAAAGACAACCAATCCGTATTTTACACGGTGGTTGCCTTTTCATTACACGTTAATTTGAGCCTCAACACCAAAATGATCTGATATTACTTCTCGGTTTATACCATTAAAAATCACTTTGGAAGAAGTAACTTGTACAGGCTGATTACTTAAAATAAGATCGATACGTAAATTCTTCTTATTCTCATCCCATCCAGCAATCTTTCCTTGCACAGTTGTTCCTTCATCTTTTTTTTCGGCTAATTTATACGTGTCATATAAACCTTTTTGTATGAGATAGTCATAGCCCTCATTCTGCATACGCGCATTGTTATTGAAGTCACCCATTAAGAACGACAATTCATCGTTCTCTACACGATGCAGTAAATGATCTACTTGCTTCTTAAATGGTTCTTTTTCATCGTCCCACCAGCCAAGGTGACAAGAATAGAATGTCACCGGCTGATTGTAATAAGAAACTGTTACACTTACAATTTTTCGTGTTTTCCAGTACGTTGTATCTATACTGTCTGATACGAAAAATGAATCACTCTTTATAATTGAATGCTTTGTTAAAATTGCTAAACCTTCTTCATACACATCATATCCAATATGAGCAAAGTCCCATACAGCGTCATATTTTGCGGCTCCAAGCTTTTCTAACTCCACTTGTAATAAGCTTACAAAATTATCTTCTTTCATGTTACCGCATACATTTCTTGCTGCAATTGACTGACTTACCTCTTGCAATGCTATGACATCATAGTCATTTTCTTGAATTATTTTTGCTAAATAATGAATCTTTGCAAGTTGCTCATCTTCTTGCCATGAATGGCAATTTAATGTTAATAATTTCATTTCTTATATACCTAACATATCTTGAATATCTGACTTTAATACATCAGCTTTTGGACCATACACAGCTTGTACACCTTTATCTTTTACAATTAATCCAAGTGCTCCGTTCTTCTTCCACTCTGCTTCTTTTGCAACAATATCTAAGTCTTTTACTGTTACACGTAAACGTGTCATACAAGCATCTACATCTGCAATGTTGTCTTTCCCGCCTAATAGCTCGATAACCGCTGCTGCTAATGAACCTTCTTTTACATTTGCTGCTACTTCTTCAGCACCATCTTCATTATCAATGTAGTTACCAGCACGTCCTGGTGTTGGTAAGTTGAACTTTTTAATTAAGAAGTTGAAGATTGTAAAGTTTAATCCAAAGAATATAGCTGATACAACAACAAAGTTAATAAGGTCTCTCGTTAATCCACCTTTTATAATCATTGGTGTACGAGTTAATAACTCAATAAAACCAAACGCATGAATACGTAAGTGAATTAAATCTGCTAATGCGAATGCCAAACCTGTTGTAATTGCATACACAACATATAATACTGGTGCGATAAACATGAACATAAACTCAATTGGTTCTGTAACCCCAGTTAAGAATACTGCTAATGCTGCTGAGAAGAACATTGGTTTATATTTATGACGTTTTTCTACGTCTACGTTACGGTACATCGCAAATGCGATACCAATTAAAGATGCAGTTGAACCGATAACTTGTCCTACTTTAAAGCGCGCTGGAACGACATTGTTTAATAAATCATGATATGCTTTCATATCACCCTTAGTTAATAAGTTATTTAAGTCTGTAATCCATGCAAGCCATAACGGATCTTGTCCTGCAACAACTTGTCCTGCCTTAGCACCTGTCAATATTGTGTACGAGCCGCCAAGTGCCGTATAGTTCATTGGGATCGTTAACATATGATGTAATCCAAATGGTAATAATAAACGTTCTAGTGTTCCATATACAAATGGTGCAACAATTGGTGCACTATCCTTTGAAGTTGCAATCCAACGTCCAAATTCGTTTAATCCACTTTGAATAAACGGCCATACTAACGATAAAATAATAGCAGTGATTGTAGAACCAACGATTACTACGAATGGTACAAAACGTTTTCCATTAAAAAACGCTAATGCTTGTGGTAATTTATCATAGTTATAATATTTATTGTATAGTGTAGCTCCTAAGAAGCCTGAAATAATACCTACGAATACTCCCATGTTAAGTGCTGGTGCACCAAGAACAGAAGTAAAGTAATCTTTTACAAGTAAATCTCCCGCTAATAGGGAAGATACTTTCGCTTTTGAATCCGCTAACATTACAGCGTTTACACCAAAAATTGCTCCTGTAATTCGGTTTGTTAATACGAATGCCAGCAAGGCTGCAAATGCACCGCCTGCACGGTCTTTTGCCCAAGATCCCCCAATTGCTACAGCGAATAAAATGTGTAAGTTTACAATAATTGCCCAACCGATATCTTCCATAACTCTAGCAATTGTTTGCACTGCCGATACATCACCAGCAGACATACCGATTAATTTACCAATGGAAATCATTAAACCAGCAGCCGGCATAACCGCAACTACTACTAATAAAGCTTTTCCGAATTTTTGCCAAAAATCAAAAGATCCAAGCTTCTTCATTTCTTTGTTCCTCCTTTTTCTAAATTACAATCCCTCATGTATAAATAATAATTGCATATCCCCTTACGAAAACTTTTTTACGCAATCGTTTTCATAAATTCATTTTAATAAAAGCGTTTTCATATTGCAATAACAATTTTATAAAAAATATAAATTTTTATATAAAAAAAGATGCTATATAAGCATCTTTTTTTATTAATAAATATAATAAATCCTTGTTTCATATGGTTTTAAAGTGATTGTTGTCACTACATCATGCTCTTCTACTTCATAGTTATTTAAAAGCAAGCGATTGCGTTCTAGCTTGAATGCAGTCTCATCATATGCAGCTTCATTCTTTGATAAGTTGCTAATTACAACAACTTTTTCATCATTTAACGTACGTGTATACGCATAAACTTGCGGATGATCCTCTAAAAATAAATCATACGTGCCATAAGTAAACACGTCATGTTCTTTTTTCAGTGCAATCATCTTTTTATAGAAATTTAAAATAGAATTTGAGTCTGTTTGCTGCACAGCTACATTAATTTCTTTATAATTTGAATTCATTCCAAACCAAGGCGTACCTGTTGTAAAACCAGCATTTTCTTCGTTACTCCACTGCATCGGTGTACGTGAGTTATCCCGGCAAGATGCCCAAATAATCTCCATAATTTCTTGATGAGGTGTCCCCTCTTCAATCTTTTGACGATATAAGTTCTTAATCGCCACATCATCATAATCTTCAATATGCGGGAACTGAACATTCGTCATTCCAATCTCCTGACCTTGATAAATAAACGGCGTACCCTGCATAAAGAAATACATTGCCCCTAAAGACGTTGCACTTTCGCGCCAATATTGTGTATCATCACCCCAAGTAGAAACAATACGAGGTTTATCATGATTTTCAATATATAACGCATTCCAACCTTTATTTTCTAAACCTTTTTGCCATTTCGTTAAAACTTTTTTAAGCCCTACAACATCGAGTTCTTTTTTCTTTTCTGCATCCCATAAGCTTAAATGCTCAAATTGGAATACCATATTAAACTTCCCTTGCTCTTCTCCAACCCAAAGCTCAGCATCTTCAACTTTCACGCCATTTGCTTCGCCGACAGTCATAATATCATACTTGGCAAACGTGTTTGCTTTTAACTCTTCTAAAAGCGGCTGAATGCCATTAACATTCATATGTTTATCGAAAGAAGGTACATACTTTAACCCTTTCGGATTCGGCATATCCTTGAATCCTTCTTCCTTCTTAATATGACTAATCGCATCAACACGGAAGCCATCAATTCCTTTATCAAGCCACCAATTCACCGTGCTATATAACGCCTCGCGCACTTCTTCATTTTCCCAGTTTAAATCTGGTTGCTTACGTGAGAACAAATGTAAGTAATATTGGTCCGTTTCTTCATCATACTCCCAAGCAGATCCATTAAAAATACTTTCCCAGTTATTCGGTTCTTTCCCATCTTTTCCGTCCTGCCAAATGTACCAATCACGCTTTGGATTATCTTTAGAAGAACGGGATTCAATGAACCATGGATGCTCATCACTTGTATGATTAATAACTAAATCAATAATAAGCTTCATATCACGTTTATGCACTTCAGCTAACAATTCATCAAAATCAGCCATTGTGCCAAATTCGTCCATAATATCTTGATAATCACTGATGTCATAGCCGTTATCATCGTTTGGTGATTTATACATTGGGCAAATCCAAATCACATCAATACCTAGATCTTTTAAATAGTCTAATTTTGAAATAATACCTTGTAAATCACCAATTCCATCACCGTTTGAATCCATAAAACTGCGCGGATAAATTTGATAAGCTACAGCTTCTTTCCACCACGTTTTGTTCATAATCTCTTCTCTCCTTTTGCACAATGTTATGCAAACGTTTTCGTAACACTATCATAACAAAATATGAAGAGTTTGCAACCATATTTTTTACACTATTACTAAAACACCCATCTAAAAAACAAATCTTCTATTTTTATCGTTAATCTATATAAATCCATTTCATATAAAGTGAAACTTCCATCAGTGGGGGTTTTCTTCATCCCCACTGATGGAGAGCCCGACCAATCGGGCTTTTACGGGCAGTTGTCCCCCATCTATCTTCTTTGCTTCTCTCTAAATCTTGAGGTAGGGGTCTTACTGCCTGTTAATGCGGGATAAACCGCTGTTATGCAGAATACAACATGACCTACACTTACTTTCTCCCCTTGCATGTGGCAAACAAAAGTCCTGACCACTTCTATGCATGAACAGATGCCTTTGTCCACCTAAGAGAAAGGCGTTTTTATGTCAGTTTTTTAATTTGTATTTATATATGTATGATTATTCTTAAACAAAGTGAAACTTTTATCCCATTTGTTAAGACAGCAATATATAATCTTTATATTTAATAACGCGAAAAAGCCCTTTATAAACATATAAAGAACTTTAATTATAGAAAATGAGAAAAAGAAGATTAACAATTAAAATGGCTATTGATATCTTCTTTGTACTTTTCCTACTATCAATTATTTTGTTTTTACATAGAGATTTCTTCAAAATAGGTTGGATCATGTATTGTAATTTTTTTATCTAGAACTGTAACAATACAATCATTTTTTAGTTGCTTTAATACTCCACTAACCGTTTCACGAGACGTCCCAGATATTTTAGAAATTTCAATTGTTGTAAGAGGACATGAAATTAAAATTTCTTCTCCAGCTTCTTCCCCTAAATCGTCCATCAAATAACTTAATGTCTGTATGACGCGATCTTGCGCGTTTGGAATTGTAATATTTTGGACTCGTCTTTCATTTAGTTTTAATATAGAAGACAATTCTTGAACAACATACATGAGCTGTTTATGATTTGATTTCACCATATCCTCAAAAATAGAGGTGGGAATATAGTATACATCAACGTCTGTCATTGCTATAGCTGTATAATTATATGACTTGTCTGTAAACATACCACAGTAGGGAAAAATAGAAAAACGCTTTATGTAATCTTCATATAATAAATTTCCACTTTGATTAGCCCGCTCTAATTTTACAAATCCATCTAACATAAGATAAATTCTTTCTCTTGAATCACCTTCTAAAAATAGAAATTGCCCTTTTTTATAAGTTCGCCAATAAACAAGATCTGCTAAACTCTTCAATTTCTTATCTGTTAAATCAGTAAATAATTCAAATTGCTTTAAGTCTTTAACTATGCTTCGTCTTTGCATAGAACGTCCTCTCTTTCTATAAAGTGAAACTTTCATCATTTGGGGACTAATCTGTAAAGAAAGCGCCTTCAAAAACTATTTTATCATAATTAATTGCTGAATCTTTTTTTTATAATGAATACTTTATGAATTTACTTTATCTTCGTACACAAAAAGAATGAAGCACAGCACTTCACTCTTTTTATCATCTAACTACTATTTATATATCTTACTTGGAAATAATGGTACCCGCATTCTCTTCTAACGCTTCATATACTTTTTCCAATGAAGTAATAATCGTTTTTCGTTTTAGATCTGTATTCACAAAATTAATAGCTGCTTGAATTTTCGGAAGCATACTTCCAGGTGCAAATTGATTTTCTTGTATATATTGCGTTAGCTCATCAACTGTAACATGCTCTAACTTCTTCTGATCTGGTGTATTGAAGTTTACATACACATAATCAACTGCCGTTAAAATGACGAGAATATCAGCATCTACTAATTCAGCTAGTTTTTGAGCAGCAAAATCTTTATCTATAACAGCCTCTGTTCCTATTAATCCATCTTTCGAATCAATAACAGGAATGCCTCCGCCTCCAACAGCAATAACAATATCACCATCCTCCACTAACGCATTAATCACTTTATGTTCGTGAATGCTTACCGGTTTTGGCGATGGGACAACACGACGCCAGCCACGACCTGCATCTTCTTTAAATGTCGCTTTTGTTGTCTCCATTAACTTCCGTGCTTCTTCTTCTGTATAAAAAGGACCGATTGGTTTTGTTGGATTTTCGAACGCCTCATCCTCTTCATCCACTTCAACCCGCGTGATCACCGTTACTACATCTTTTTCGATACCCCGCTTTTTCAAAGCTTTTTCAATTGCATTTTCCATCCAATACCCGATCATTCCTTGGCTCATTGCCCCGCAAGTATCTAGTGGCATGGCAGGTGTTTTTTCTGTTTCTGCTGCTTTTTGCTGCAATAAAATGTTCCCTACTTGCGGACCATTTCCATGAGCAATGACAACATCTACATTATTTTCGATAATTGCAACGAGTTGTTCTGCCGTTCTTTCTAACGCTTCCTGTTGCGCCTTTGCAGTAGCATCTCCAGATTGGATTGCATTTCCTCCTAGTGCAACGACGATTTTTTTTCTTGTCATCTTGTAACCCTCCCATTTCTTTTCAAAAGAGTTTTTAAAGAGTAATACCACCTGTAGCCAATTGATAAATTGCAACCAGTGCCAAAGCTCCAATGACTATTGAGGATATAAGCTCGACACGAGTAAAGATTTGTTTTGAATTTGTTTGCTTTTGAACTTTGTAAAAGATAAAAATTCCTGGTGCATATAGTGTCATAGTCAGCAATAAATAATCTAAACCAGCTGCATAAATTAACCAAACCCCATACATACTCGCGACTAAACCAATGACAATATTTTTTGTGCGATCTTTCTCTTGAGACTGCAAACTATACTTAAATTGATAAAAAGCTGAAAAAGCATACGGAACTAAAATTGCCGAAGAAGCGAGCGAAAATGCAAAATGATAAGCTTGATCTGAAACAACAAATGTTAACAAGAAAATTTGAATCAGACCATTTGTTAACCATAATGAATTAACAGGCGCTTTATTTTTATTTTCCTTCGCAAACCATTTTGGAAATACACCGTCTTTCGCAGCCAAGTAAGGAATTTCAGATGCTAGTAACGTCCATCCTAACCAAGCACCTAATACAGAAATAATTAAACCTAAATTAATAAAGATAGCTCCCCATTTCCCGACAACGCTTTCAAATAAATATGCCATTGCTGGACTTTTTAAATTTGCAACATCAGCCTGCTTCATAATGCCTAATGATAATAGTGTCAAGAGAATGTAAATAATGAGAGTTCCTATTAATCCAATAACAGTTGCCTTCCCAACATCACTTCGACTTTTTGCACGACTCGATAAGACTACAGCTCCTTCTACCCCAATAAATACCCAAAGTGTGACAAGCATTGTACTTTTAACTTGACTTCCTACATCCGCCCACGAAAAAGTAGCACCTTGCCCCCAAAATCCATCTAAGAAAACATCAATATGAAAAGCAAATATCCCTACAACAATAAATACAAAGACAGGTACTAACTTTGCAATTGTTGTTACTAAATTCACAAGTGCTGCTGATTGTACACCGCGTAAAATCAACATATGAACACACCACAGTAATATACTCGCTCCAATAATCGATGCTACATTTTGTCCACCTTCAAAAACTGGGAAAAAATAACCTATTGAAGCAAATAATAATGTACCGTAAGCTACATTTCCGAGCCAAGCGGATAACCAATATCCCCAGGCACTATTGAACCCCATAAAATTACCAAATCCAGCTTTTGCATAACTAAAAATTCCACCATCTAAATCGGGTCTTTTCACTGTTAAGTTTTGAAACGCCAATCCAAGTGAAACCATTCCGATACCTGTTATAATCCAACCAATAATAATTGCTCCTGCGCCTGCACCCTTTGCCATATCACTTGCTAAGTTAAATGCTCCGCCTCCGATCATAGAGCCTACAACAAGGGCGGTCAAAGTAAACAGTCCTAATTTCTTTTCTTCACCCATTACACTCACCTCTCTTTTATCAGATAGGAATAAAGTGAAACTTCCATCAGTGGGGGTTTTCTTCATCCCCCACTGATGGTTAGTTGAACCAATCGGGCTTTTACGGGCAGTTATCCCCCACCTATCTTCTTTGCTTCCCTCTCAATCTTGAGATAGGGATCTTACTGCCCGTTAATGCGGGATAAGGTGAAACTTCTATCAATAGAGGGATAAAGAAGGAGGAATCTCCTCCTTCTTTATTCCATATTTCCTAAAGTAGCTGCCATAACCGCTTTAATTGTATGCATTCTATTTTCCGCTTGATCAAATACTTTTGAATGCTTACTGCGGAATACTTCGTCACTTACCTCCATTTCTTTTATGCCATATTTTTCATATATTTCCTCTCCGTACAATGTTTCTATATCATGAAATGCAGGTAAACAATGTAAGAAAATCATATTTTCATTTCCGGTCTTTTTAATCATTTCCATGTTCACTTGATATGGAGTAAGAAGTTCAATACGTTCAGCAAATTTATCTTCTTCGCCCATAGATACCCATACATCTGTATAAATAACATCTGCACCGGCAACAGCTTCTTCCACGTTGCTCGTTACCATGACCCGATCACTATATTTTTTAGCAGTATCAATGATTTCTTGTGCTGGGAATAGTGACTCTGGAGTACAAATGCGTACTTCCATTCCTACCATCGAACCGCCAACTAATAAGCTATTCGCCACATTGTTACGTCCATCTCCGACGTAGACGAGCCTAATATCCTCTAATTTTCCGAGGTGCTCTTTTATTGTTAACAAATCTGCAAGTGTTTGTGTTGGATGCCACATGTCTGTTAAGCCATTCCATACTGGCACACCTGAGTTGTTCGCTAGAGATTCTACTGTTGCATGTGAAAATCCACGGAATTCAATACCGTCAAACATACGTCCTAACACTTTTGCTGTATCTTCAACAGATTCTTTCTTCCCGAGCTGAATATCATTTTTACCTAGGTATTCAGGATTTGCCCCTAAATCCGTACAAGCCACCGTAAATGCACAACGGGTACGAGTTGAAGTTTTTTCAAATAAAAGGGCAACATTTTTACCTTCTAAATAATGATGCGGGATACCGTTTTTCTTTTTCTCTTTTAATTCTGCCGCTAAATCAATAAGATATAAAAATTCTTCCTCTGTAAAATCTTTTTCAGCAAGAAAACTTCTTCCTTTTAAGTTTGGTTTTGTCATCATCATCATTCGTCCCTACTTTCTCTTGTATTTAGCTTAGATATCTTTTCGAACAATTGGCATACTCATGCAACGTGGACCCCCACGACCGCGAGACAATTCCGAACTTAATACTTCCACAACCTCTATACCATGCTCTCGTAATAAAGCATTGGATACATAGTTGCGATCATATGTAACAACTACTCCCGGTGCAATTGCTAATGTATTGGATCCATCGTTCCATTGTTCACGAGCAGAAGCAATCGCATCTCCTCCTCCGCAAGGAATAAGAACCAATTCGCTCAAACCTAACACTTCTTTTAAAGCCTCAGTTAAAGAAGTACGATGTGTGATTTTGAGAACTTCTTCACTCTCTCCTTTTTCCAAAATATAAATATTCATATTTCCTTTTGGATCTTGAATAGCTGGATGAATTGTAAATTTATCATAATCAACCATTGTAAATACTGTATCTAAATGCATAAATGCACGACATTTTGGAATCTCTATTGCTAGTACTTTCTTAATTTTATTTTGACGACTAAATAAATTTTTTGCTAATCGTTCAATCGCTTTAGCCGATGATCTAGCTGATACGCCAATCGCAATTGTTTCTTCATTTAAGATAAGCTCATCGCCGCCTTCAATTGGAAAATCATAGTCACGATCTAACCAAACTGGTACATTGTGACTCGCAAAGCGTGGATGATGTTTAATGATATATTCCATAAACAATGATTCACGTCTCCGTGCTGGTTCTCTCATTTTGTTAATTGTTAAACCGCCACCTATACTAGCTGCTGGGTCACGTGTAAAATATAAATTTGGCATTGGATCTAAATAAAATGGATAATGATCTTCCATTAATTCATACAGGTGGGTTTTTTTACTAGTTTCAATTTCGTTTTTACGTACGCCCCCCATAATTTTCTGAACCATTTCTTCATTTGAAAAGGAAAGTAAATATTCTTTTAAATTCTGATATGCACCATTTACGTCAGCCTGTCCTTCTTTTAAAATACGATCAACAAATTCTTCACGAAGTTTTTTATCAACTAACGCCTCAGCTGCTAGTGTTTCTAAATAAAGAACTTCAACACCCCGATTGCGTAATGTTTGCGCAAAATAATCATGTTCTTTTTGAATAATTGGTAAATATGGAATATCGTCAAATAATAATTGTTGTAAATAATCTGGCGTTAAGTTTTCCACTTCTTTACCTGGACGTTTTAATAAAACTGTTTGTAATTCCCCAATTTCTGAAGTAACATGTATCGGATGTTTCATTTGTTGTACCCCCTTTTAAATTCATTTGATGTCTACAAGTACATAATAAACAGAATGCACATATCTCTTTGTGAAAACGCTAACAATGTTAAGTGGAATATTTCACAAATTATTTTTTAAAAATCATATGTAATTGTATTTTTATAAGATATTTCATCTCATAATTAACTAACTAGGTAAAATATCACGCATATTAGCTGTATAATTGCCTCCTATTTGAGGTTAAAATTTTTTATATCGTATTAGCATAAAGTTTAGTAAAAACAAAGACGTTTTATCAGATCCATTCCGATTAGCGAAGATAAAGACACTCCTTCTGATGACTGATTAAGCCTTATGTATAAATCCATTTTAATTTTTCGACATATAAGTCGCTTCTATGCGCAGCCAGATGCTCTCGTCCCACCTAAAAAGAAAGGGAGGTTTTATGTCGTTTTTTTAACTTGTATATATAAATTAAAAAAGACTGTTCTAATTTTCATTAGAAACAGCCTTCTCATTTATATGTATAAATATATTTTGATGTTTTAACATACAATTCGCTTCTATACAAAGCTATATGAATCCATTTTGATTTTTCGACATATAGATTGCTGCTATGTAGAAAAAAGGAGCCTACTACTTTCTTTCTCCCTTTGTTTTTACTTCACGTGTGGCAGAAAAAGGCCCTGACCGCTTCTATGCATGGCCAGATACTCTCATCCACCTAAAAAGAATGGTTTTTTGTCATTTTTTCAATTTGGATTTACATAATCAACCCCAATCTATCTTTTATAATCTCCCTATCTACTTTTGACCCCGCAATTACAAGACATGTATCATTCCCACATATACATCCTATTTTTTCTTTCCAGTCTAAAGAATCTAATAAAGCACCGATAACATGAGCATTCCCAGGCAAAGTTTTAATAATAATCAGTTGTTCTACATAATCGATTTTTTCAACTACTTCTCTTATTTTTTTCTTTAGCTGTATATCTGCTCGCTGGTTCTCTTCTGTAAAAACCTTATATATTGCTACTCCTTTTGAAGAAGCTCCCTTTACTAAATTTAATTCATGAATATCTCGAGAAACCGTTGCTTGTGTGACCAATACATCACGTTCCTCTAACAACTCTACCAATTTTTCTTGTGTATCTATTTCATTCTCTCTCACCAATTGTTTAATTAGTTGTTGTCTTTTCTCTTTTTTCATGAAAGACACTCCCTCTAATATTATAGCTTTATTATATCTTGCTATAATTTTCTTCTGAAAGAGACAACGACAAATGTTGCGGAAACGTTCATATCTCTACTTTTTATAACAATTTTTCCTGTTTTCTATTTATATACAACAATCTATATTCCCTTAAAATTTTTAACAAAAATAAAGGAATTTGACGATTTATGACTAATTAACAAAAATAAGTTATTTTTATACATCTACATTTCTTTGGAGGGGGATGCATGATACAAGTTCAAAACCTTACAAAATCCTTTGGGTCTTTAAACGTGTTAAAAAACATCAATTTACACGTACAAGAAAAAGAAGTTGTTGTCTTAATCGGTGCAAGCGGTTCAGGGAAAAGTACATTACTGCGTTGTTTAAACTTCCTAGAAGTGTATGATAATGGAGAAATCTCGATACAGGGAGAACAAATTCATCCGAAACATACAAATTTAAACAACGTCCGCGAAAATGTCGGTATGGTTTTTCAACATTTCAATTTATTTCCTCATATGACCTCACTAGAAAACATCATAGAAGCCCCTATTCACGTCAAAAAGTTAGATAAAACAAAGGCAACAAGCATTGCCTACGAATTACTAGAAAAAGTCGGATTACAAGATAAAGCGAACGTAACACCCGATCTTTTATCAGGTGGTCAAAAACAGAGAATTGCTATTGCAAGAGCACTCGCAATGAACCCAACAATTATGTTATTTGACGAACCTACCTCAGCTCTCGATCCTGAGCTCGTCGGAGAAGTGCTACAAGTTATGAAAGATCTCGCAAAAGAAGGTATGACAATGATTATCGTCACACATGAAATGGGATTTGCCCGTGAGGTAGCTGACCGCATTATTTTTATGGATGACGGACAAATCGTAGAGGATGCACCCCCAGAACAATTTTTCACCGCTCCATCAAATCAGCGCGCGAAGCAATTTTTACGAAATATTTTATAAAAATTGGAGGTGCTTTTATGAAACGAAATATGTTTAAAGCGATAGCAGTGATTACATTATGTGCTTCTTTATTATTAGGTGCTTGCAGTAAAGAAAGTAGTACTTCATCAACCGATGGAAAGAAAGAATTTCGCTATGCAATGAGCGGTGTGTATAAACCGTTTAGCTATAAAGAAAATAGTAAACTTGCCGGCTTTGACGTCGAAATTGGTGAAGCTCTTGCTAAGAAAATGAATATGAAAGCTGTCCCTGTGACAAATCCTTGGGAAACATTAATCCAAGGATTGCAAGCTAAAAAATATGATGTGATTTTAGGGAGTATGGCCATCACAGAAGACCGTCTAAAAGCAGTGAACTTTACGAACCCATATTATCGTTCTGGGGCACAAATTTTCGTTACAAAAACGAACACCTCCATATCCTCCGCTGAAGATCTAAAAGGAAAAAAAGTAGGTGTTGTGAAAGCAAGTACATTCAAAACACTTATTGCTAAACAAACAGACCAAATTACCGAATACGATAGTGATATTACCGCCCTTATGGACTTAGAACCAGGACGAATTGATGCTGTTATAACAGATCAAATGGTAGGTCTTCGCATAATGAAAGAAGGAAAAGCAAATATAAAAGACGCCGGAAAGCTATTATCTCTTGATGAAATGGCCATTGCTGTTCGTAAAGACGACAAAGAACTACTACAGAAATTAAATAAAGCTCTAGATGAAATCATTCAAGATGGCACATATGAAAAAATCAGTAAAAAGTGGTTCGGTCGTAACATTCTAGGTGAAAAAGGAAAATAGATTTTTTACACATAGATCATGCCCCGCACCTTTTGACGGGGCATCGGAATCACACGAAAATAAACTGCGATATAGAGGTGATAACCATGATTGATATTTTCATATCTACATATCCAACGTTCCTAAAAGCAATTGTCATTACATTACAATTAACCATAACATCCCTATTACTTGGATCCATAATTGGATTGTTGTTTGCTTTTTTTCGTATTTCAAATAGTAAACTCTTAAATGGAATTGCACATGTATACATTGCCATTATTCGTGGGATACCATTAGTTGTACAAATTATGATCCTCTATTTTGGAATTACATCTATTATTGTATTATCCCCATTCTGGGCGGGGGCAATAGCTCTCGCTATTCATAACGGTGCTTATATTACAGAAATTTTTAGAGGGTCTATTCAGTCTGTAGACCGCGGTCAACTTGAAGCAGCTCGCTCCTTAGGAATGTCATATCCATTAGCAATGCGGCGTATTATTTTGCCTCAAGCGTTTCGTTTATCTATTCCGCCGCTTGGCAATCAGTTCATTATCGGCTTAAAAGACTCTTCGCTCGTTGCTTATGTAGGAATGTCAGAGCTGTGGGGCACTGGGCTTTCTGAAGCTGCCGCAAACTTTCAGCAACTCGAAACATATATGATCGTCAGCGTCTATTATCTTGCGCTTGTACTTCTATTCACGTACTTTGTCCATCTTCTTGAAAAAAGATTGGCACGAAAAAATACGAATTATACACAAGCTGTGAAACAGGAAGAAATCCCCATGTAAAAAGCACGAACTCTCCACGAGTTCGTGCTTTCACTTTGTTGAAATATCATTCTATAAAATATATGAAGGTTCTATATTATATATCGTTGCTATGCAGAATAAAACATGATCGCTACTTGCTCCCTTTGTTTTAAACATCGCACGTGGCAGAAAAAAGCCCTGACCGCTTCTATACACGGCCAGGTGCTCTCGTCCTCCCCTAAAAACAAAAGGGTTTTTATATCATTTTTTCAAATTATGTTTTAGCCGTTTTTCACAACTTTTGATTCTTTTATATTTTCCTGGCGATATTCAATATTCGCAGGATCTAGTCCATTTCCTAAAGAGCCGTATAAATGCGCTTTATGCGGATCAATTAACTCGCTACCTTGATAATATACACGCGGTGTATTCCAAAGGGCAGCTAACGCTTTCCCCATTGGCATTTCATGATAGCGCTCTGGCCACATTTCTTTAATTTTCTCTTTTACTAACGGATAGTATTTCGAACTCATACCTGGGAACAAGTGATGTTCTGTATGATATGAGAAGTTAAAATGTAATACATCTACCCAGCGCGGCACTGTTACCGATAAACAGTTTGCAAGTGGATCGTTTACAGGAACAATCGGGTTCAAACGATGATTTGTTGCAATATATGCCATTACAATGAAGTTTGCAATTAATAATGGAATAACATAAGCAAAAAACCATTTTGCAGGACCCATAATAAACAATAAACTAATCCATACTGTCCATGGCAAAAGAAGCTGGAACCACACAGATTTTTGATTCTGCGGTTTAAATTCCTTGATAAAAAGGAAAAACATACGAGACGAATGCATTGTAAATTGAATTGTTAACGACAAAAAGCTGAAGAAAGAACGAACATGTAATGGTAGGCGATATACCCAACGTAAAAATTTGCTTTTCTTAAACTTATCCATCGTTGGCCACGCATCTGGATCATGCTCCTCATGTTGTGTGTGCACATGGTGAGTTAAATTATGCCACTTTCTCCACAATTTCGGTCCAGTTGATAATGGCATGAACGCAATTGCTCCAAGAAAATCTCTTAGCCAAGCTTTTCTTACTACTGTGCCATGTAAAATTTCATGACCAAGAAATCCCATAGATGCAAAACACAATCCTAAAACGATTGCAATTCCAAGATTAGCCCACACATTCAAATTGAATAAGCCAATTGCCAAAAACCCCGCTACTGTAACGAGTAAATAGGCTAGTCCTCCAAACAAACGAGCCGGGACTGGTTTAAATGCCTTTTTTGGCAAATGTGGTGATACGCGTGCTGCATACCATCCAAACGTATGAAGATCCTTCATTCTTTTGCCCCTTTCTCTTGCCGCGCTTACGCACTTTGCACATATTGATTTTCGTTTCCAGATTGATAATACTATTATTATAAATTTTCTTTCTCACAGAAAATTATGTTCACTCACTCTTACAATTATTATTCATTGAAAAACATTTCTCTTTTTACCCTTTATCAACCTTTCCACAAGATGAATCATATCAGTACGTTTTCTATATTGTCAATAGATTTTATGACCTAGTAATAAAAGTTGGTTATATTTTTATAATTACTTTCTATGTTACTAAAGGAAAAACGTTTATTTACCTACATTTCAACTTCCTACTATCCTTTCATCTGTCCTTCACTAATTACTCCGTTTCATGGTCAATACTATACTTAACCTTATTTATTCCGCGTTCTGCTAATGAAATGAAAAGCCAAAACCATATATGGAAAGCTGACTAATAAATTATTTTAAAATAATTTATTAGCAATTCGATTCAAATACATAAAATCCCTAACAATTGGAAAAAATAGTTAGCAAGAACTCATTAAAATAAGAGGTGTATTCACTTGGAACATAATCAGCTCCCAAAATTTCCAGAACCATATTGGCGTGATTCTATTCATTTGCCTACCTTCCCAAAGCTAACAGAGGACATTAGAACTGAAGTTGCCATTGTTGGAGCAGGTATCACTGGTATCACAACCGCTTATTTACTCGCTAAAGAAGGTGTCAAAGTTGCTTTAATCGATGCAGGAAATATTTTAAACGGAACAACTGGACATACAACGGCAAAGATTACAACGCAGCACGATCTTATTTACAATGAACTCATTAATCACTTTGGAGAAGAAAAAGCAAAATTATATTACGAGGCAAACAATGAAGGACTGCAATTTATAAAAGAGACCGTACAAGAGCACAATATTCAATGTGATTTCACAGAAGAAGATGCTTATCTATATACAAACTCAATCGACAACTTACACAAGTTAACAGAAGAATTAGAAGCATACAAACAGCTTAATATCCCTGGTGAATATGTAGAAAGTATCCCACTTCCCATTCCCGTAAAAGCTGCGCTTGTTATAAAGAATCAAGCGCAATTCCACCCGCTTCGCTACCTCACAGCACTTGTCGAAGAATTTATTAAAGCTGGCGGCGTTCTATATGAAAATACAACTGCAATTGATGTAGAAAAAGGATTTTATCAACAAGTGATTACAAAGGACGGACATCGAATCACTTGTGGTTACATTATTTCTTGTTCACACTTTCCCTTTTATGATGCAAACAGCTTCTTCTTCGCAAGGATGTACGCAGAACGCTCTTATGTCCTTGGCGTGAAAACAAAGCAAGAGTATCCAGGAGGAATGTATTTAAGCATCGATAACCCAAAACGATCCCTCCGCTACACCACAATGGATGGCGAAAAACTCGTGTTAATTGGCGGTGAAAGTCATAAAACAGGACAAGGCATTAACATGATGAATCATTACGAAGCACTGCAAGCATTTGGCGAAGAAACTTTTGGCATAGAGGAAATCCCATACAGATGGGCAACACAAGATTTAATTACACTTGATAAAGTTCCTTATATCGGACACATCAATGAAAATAACCCTAACATTTTCGTTGCAACAGGCTACCGCAAATGGGGCATGACAAATGGAACCGCAGCAGCTTTATTGCTAAAAGCATCTGTTATGAAAATCGATAGCCCATACAAAGAACTCTATGCACCATCACGATTCCATACGAATCCAGATATAAAAACGTTTGTTACGCAAAACCTCGACGTAGCAAAGCATTTAATTGAAGGAAAACTAGAGTTTGCTCTTCGTAAACCAGAAGATCTCGAAAACGGAGAAGGTGCTGTTGTAAGAGTAAATGGGAAGCGTGCCGGTGCGTATAAAGATGATAATGGGAAACTGCATATTGTCGATACAACTTGTACACATTTAGGCTGCGAAGTGGAATGGAATAGCGGTGAATGCACATGGGATTGTCCTTGTCATGGTTCACGTTTTTCAATTGAAGGAGAGGTAATTGAAGGGCCGGCTGATGAAGCGTTAAAAAGAATTGAAGATATGTGATGCTGTAAGCTTACAACTATTCTCTTATATAAAAGTAAAAAAGCATAAAAACCTCTTTTTTAGAGGAGGACGAGAGCATCTGGCCGTGCATTGCAGCGGTCAGGGCCTTTTTCTGCCTCATGCGAGGTTTCAAACAAAGGGAGCATGCAAGTAGCGACCATGATGTATGCTGCATAGTAACGACTTTTATGTCTGAAAAATGAAAATGGATTTATATAGTTAAATATGAAATTTCATCTCTAATATAAGGAGGAGCACCAATATTTTATCAGTGCTCTTTCCAACTTTGATGTAACATATCTCGAAATAATACATTTAACTGCTCAATATCTATAACCGATTTCTTTTCTAAACTCTTCACGTACTCTTCATAATATGTAATCTGCTCTTCTAAAAATTTATTCAATAACGTAATTCTTGGTCCTACATCCAGCTCGATACCCGCTTTTTTCTTCTCAAGCAGTTTCTCAATTTCTTCTAAAAGTGCTGAATCCAATGCTAATCCATTCATTAATCTTTCAAACTCAACAGGTGGCAATATTTTTTTCTCTTCTAACCATTTGCACGCCAGTATCGGACGTAATACATAAAAATATTTTTTTATCTTTACTTCTTCACTTTGCAAAAATGTGCGATAGTTTTTAGATGCCATATGTAAATAATGATATATCGTTGCTTTTGGATCAAAATGACTACTCATTTCCTGCAAGCGTTCAGGAAGATTTGATGCCTTATTGTATACAATGGGGGAACTTATCCACTCTAACAAAGCTGGATTCGATTTAGAAAATAGCTGCAGTGCTTTGCGGAGTTCCCAGCCACTTATATCAAGATCATCGTTAATTGGATACTCAATAACATCTCGCTTCGGCTCAATTGATAAATACCATTCCAATCGGTGTACGTATACAAAACGCACATCATAATCACTATCTTTTGATGGAAATCCCCATGCCCGGCTCCCTGATTCAACTGCAAACAAGACTTTCACATCATTCTCTTTCTCAATTCTTTCTAATTCTAATTGGATTTTTTCTCTCATACTATATCACTCTCATTTTCTGATCATTTCCTCGGAAATTCGACAAATATAATAACATTCCTTCTTTTTATTCGAAAACGTATACAACTCCATTAAATCGGTAACTTTAGAAGTATGATTTTCATTTAGGCAGGTGCATAGGAATGGATTTACACACAGGTAAAATGTTTTGGACGACAACTCTCCCAAGTCCACCCACGTATTCATCTTTGCAAGAAGATATAACATGTGATGTGTTAATTATAGGTGCAGGAAGTTCTGGGGCACAATTTTCACATTTCTTAAGTGAAACAGACTTACGTGTCGTTGTTGTTGATAAAAGAAAAGTAGGACATGGAAGCAATTTACCAAACACGGGACTTATTCAATATTTAGGTGATAAAATGTTTTTTGAACTTGTGAATACGTTTGGCGAAGAACATGCCGTTCGTCATTTTAAATTATGCGAACAAGCTATTTGTGACATTGAAGCTGCTTCTCAAAATTTACCCATTTCATCTGATTTTATTCGCCGTGATAGCTTGTACTATGCCAGCTGTGAAGATGATATTGAGAAACTAGAAAAAGAACTTTATTACTTACAAAAGCATGGATTCAAAGCAGTTTGGCTAACAGAAAAACAAATTGGTCAAAAGTATCCCTTTCAAAAACGCGCCGCTCTTTATACATACAACGACGGTGAAATTAACCCATATAAATTTACGCACGGCCTATTAAAGCAAGCCTCAAATAAAGGAGTAAAAATATATGAAGATACCGAAATAACAGGGCAGAAATTAGAAAAAGAGAAAGCTACTTTTTTCACAAAAAATGGTCATTCTATTACTACCAAAAAAGTGATAATTGCTGCTGGCTATGAAGGATTAGAGTTCAAAAAAGACAAAAATGCAACACTTAGCAGTTCTTATGCCATTGTCACAACCCCTGTATCTGATTTTTCTTCCTGGTACAAACGGACACTTATTTGGGAAACTGCTCGCCCATATATTTATATAAGAACTACTGCTGACAACCGCGTTATTATCGGCGGGCTTGATGAAGATACGGATATCGCAGAAGAACGAGATGCGAAACTAATTCATAAACGGGATAAACTATTAAAAGAATTTCAAAAGTTGTTTCCCAATATCGATGTGAAACCTGAATTTTATTTCGGTGCCCTTTATGGCGGCACGCATGATGGACTACCGATGATTGGTATATATGAAGAAATGCCTAACTGCTATTTTATCTATCCTTATGGTGATAATGGCTTAGTATACAGCATGGTGTTCTCTAGAATTATTCGTGATGTTATTATAAATGGATCAAGTCCAAATCTTGATTTATACAGACAAACACGTCCGATTTGAAAGAGGAGCTGACATTAATCCTTTTTCGAGTCAGCTCCTTTTCTTCACTGTTGCTGCTGGGCAACAAATTCTGCAATCCGCTCAAACTCAGATTGAATCTCATCTTTGTACGCATCCACTTTTTCAAAATCCATCGCCGCAATATAAATTTTCTCTAGTTTATCACGCACAGATTTTGCCTTTGCTAAATAGGACATCGCTTCATTCATTTTCTCTCTATAGCGTCTTGATACATCTTGAATTTCTACTGCATATTTTTCATCTGTTCCCGGTTCAATAATAAGTTCATACATATCAATGATTTCATCACTCTCACGAGTTGGAAAATATTCATGCGGCGCTGTACTATCAAAAATGGCAAAGCCAAGTTCTCTTACAATGACCATATCAAGACTATTTGGATCAAAGCCGCAATGATAGATCTCAACATCGAATCCTTTCTCTTCAGCTGCCGCTGCTAATTTCTTTAACATCGTCGATTTTCCAGAACCAGGTCGCCCTTTTATAAAATAACGCTTCGGTACATCTTCCGTTAAATTAGGAACAAAATCAACTGCTCCTTTTGGCGTTGCCGCTCCTAAAAAACGATGCTTCACATTCGCTTTTTTCATACACGTTTTATCAGTGAAAAACTGCTGTATAAGCTGCTTTGTTAATTCATTTGCTTTTTCAAAATCAATGTGGTCAATATAAAACTTCTCCCATTCATCATGAATCTCTAGCGCCGTCTTAAAACACGCATAAGCTGACTGAAACGAATTAGCCGCTTCTGATGTATAATGTACAATCTCACTTTTATGCGTCCTAAGCTCAGCAGAATCCCAAGCTATACCTAAGTTTACATACTCTTCTACAACACCTGGTACTTTCGGCTCAATCACATGCGGTGCCGTTCCATCAACAATCCCTACTTTTAACGCCGGAATAATCACACCATCAATTGAATGATTGTCAGATGAACAATGTAAAAACTCAATATCGTATCCTTTCTTTACCCAATCACGACCAATCGCCTTCATAAGTGAAGATTTTCCTGTTCCAGGACCACCTTTTAGAATAAATAATCGGTCTAACCCCGTTACGTTCTCTTCATATAAACTGTAAAATCCCCTTGCTGTATTACCGCCAGCATAATAATTTTTTATGTTTCCTTCCACTGCCTTTCACTCCCTTGTAAGCAGTTTCACTACATAAGCTACAATATGCAAGCAGGAAAAAATAGGTGAATACCTATAAAGTATATAAATACAAATTAAAAAACGACATAAACCCCTTTTCCTGCCACGTGCAAGGGTTAAACGTATAGAACGAGTGCGGGGCATGTTGTATTCTGCAAAGCAGCGAATGTTGAAAATTTAAAATGGCTTTGTATAATGTGAAACTTCCACCAGTAAGTTTTTCCTCCACCTCTCTCCCAATCTTGAGATAGTGGTCTTATTGCACAAAAATAGCCGGATAAAATAAACAGCTTTGTGTTTCAAATATTTTCATTCAGAATTACGAAAAAACTCTTCTTTTTAGAATATGAAAGAAGAGTTTTTTCACGTATATTTAATTCACTTCTCCTACTGGCAACTTGATATTTACCTTTGTCCCGATACCAAGTCTGCTTTGAAATTCCATTTCACCTTGATGTTCTTCAAGAATTTTATATGTAACCATTAAACCTAAACCTGTTCCATTTTCCTTTGTCGTATAAAAAGCTTCACCTATTTTATCTATTTTCTCTTGCTCCATCCCGCACCCTTCATCAATTACACTCACTACAACCTCATCACCATGAACTCTATTCGCTTCCACAATAATATTACCGCCGCCGGGCATAGATTCTATCGCATTTTTAATAATATTAAGAAATACTTGTTTCATCTGTTTTTCATCACATTTTATAGAAGGTAATTCTTTAACAAACATTGTTGAAATTGTAATACCATATTGAGCGGCTGTCTGTTCTACAATCGAAATCACATAATATAAAATATCTTTTATATTATGTAATGTATAGTGTCTCTTTTTCGGTTTTCCAAGAACCATTAATTCACTAACAATCGCATTCATACGTTCAATTTCCTGCACCATGATGTTATAGTATTCTACATCTTCAGGGTGCTTTTCTCTCTGCATCTGCGTAAAGCCTTTTAATGATGTTAATGGATTGCGTATTTCATGTGCGATCGTAGTCGCCATTTTTCCGATGACTGCCAATTTTTCAGCTTGTTGTGCTTCTTCAAACATGTTTTCAATTGTACATACGTACGATTGAAAACGTGTTAACAGAATAAACGCGATAGTTGCAAAACTTACACATAGCACAATAGGTCCAATTACAATTGGTGCATGTAACATGATTCCTAAAACGGCATACTTTCCAACAATCCCAAGTGACACGATCCGAAAATAGCGTTTATTTACAAAAATAGGAGAAAATAAAAATAAAAACGGTTCTACTGCATTACCACTGTCAAATGGTTTTGTAGTGCCATAATAAATCATTATATTATCAATAAAATCAATAAAAATATATCCTATAAAAATAATATATTTTACAATATATATATTTTTCTTTTTTATAAAATAGATAGCAATTAACAACAATAAAAACATAAAAGGATACATCCAGAATCCTAAACCACCTTCTGGAAAGCCTATATCGCTATCTCCCATTTCCACTTTTGGATAAAAATAATAATACAGAATATCACTCAAGAAGAAAATTACATAAAATAAACTTAAAAAAAGCTTTAACGCTTTAACTTCCTCTTGTATAAGTATATGAGCTTTGTCCATGTTAAAACTCCTTTATCGGCAACAACAATTTTATAAACAGCCATTAAGCCTCTACCAAAATCACTTGCTTTTTCCCTTCTTCTTGAAACAGCATCGTACTTGGATCCACATTAAACTCCTTTATAGGTTGAAATGTTTTCAAATAAAAACTTCCCACTATTTTATTATAACGATATATACATAACCTACAATACTCTATTTAAAAATAACAAATTATATATTGCGTAACAAATTGTTTACTCAAACAATCACTATGCTCGTCAACACTTTTTCTATTCTTGAATTCAAGATACAAACGCCACAATAGAGTAAGCCTTATAAACTGGAGTTACTCTGAATCTTTTGTTAAAGTTAAATTACCAAAATTACCTAGAGGGGATTTGTAATTTTTAAACATCTCATACGCCCTTCACTCCCCTTATCTATTTTCTTATCAAGTAGTATACATAATAGTACAAAAGCTTAGGTACAAGAGGAGGAAAAAATTAGTCATTTATATATAGCACGGCTTTGTATACGTATCAAGATTTCCCTGTATCACTTAATCTATGAACACATAGAAAAGGAAGAGAATTTGAAACACATTTTAATATGTAATATTGCATATTAAAATGTGTTGATAAAAATGTAAGCGCTTACTATAATAAGGGTATAAAGATGAACCACATCGTAATACAAAAAAAGAGGAGGAAATCATATGGCAATCGCAATGGCAGTTTTAAAATTTGTAGGTGGACTACTTCCATTCGTACAAGAGCTTTTAAAAGCATTTATGTAAGTTCATATTCAGCAATCATTTATAAGAATGATCTGTATACCAAAGATGAATTGATGTACAGACCAGAGGAGGAAATCATATGGCAATTGCAATGGCAGTTTTAAAATTTGTAGGTGGATTACTTCCATTCGTACAAGAGCTTTTAAAAGCATTTATGTAAGTTCATTATTCCGCAATTATTTATAAAAATTATCATACAAATGATCTGTATACCAAAGATGAATTGATGTGCAGATCATTTGTGTGAGCAAAGTCCCTTTAGATATTATAAAGGGGCTTTTTTAAGTTTCTATATACTTGGACTGCTGATAAGCGTGATTATGGTAATTTCACATCTGTAGAATATACAATATAAAAAGAAAAGTAAAAAAAGAGTCCTATTAATTTTTTCTCAACATGAATACCCTAATTATTTACAGTTTAAATATTCAAAATTAAAAGATAATATTTTATAATAAGCGTGTGATGGTTTCTGTCCCATTTGTCTCTCCCTATGTCATAGATAAGACTGAATCCCTAGTCTTATCTTTTTTTATTTACATATCTGATTCCCCCCTATTTGCTTCACAGAAATTTATTGTGTAATCTCTGTCTAACAAAGAGCCCATTTAGTAAATATCTAACAGGCTCACGACAACAATTCTTTCTTTTTCAGACCATGCATTAAAAGTATAGAGTTTTAGGATAAGGCCTTAATCTTTCAGAATGTAGATTTAAAATATTTAAAAAGAATCTTTGCTTGAACGTGAGGGTTTTCCAAAATGCTGGCGAGATCCCATATATAAGGACTAGGAAATGCTTCCTAGTCCTCATCTTTCACATCTATATCTTCTGGAATTGGTTCATTTAATATTTCTTCTACTAGCTTTTTATATTTCTCCATTTGTTCTAAGTGTGTATTAAATTGCTCTTTATTCAATAAATACTGCTCCCCGTCATGAACAGCACGTATGCGTTTTTGTTGAATTAAGCTTTCGATATACGATTCTGGCATACTTAAAAATTCAGCTGCTTCTTTTACCGTTAAATACAATGTATTCAGTCCTTTCTTAATAATAAAAGGAGTAAATGAAATGACTCCTTTTATTAATCGATTCAACTTCCGTCCATATCAACTTTACCACATACATTGTATATTGAGGAGCTGGTCATATGAAAGTTCCTCTTTGTTCATTTTTGACCGTAAGTCTCAAATTTTTTCGCTAATACATTCAACTCTTCTTCCGGCAATAGTTTTGGTTCTCCAATGCATTTCGTTTGATAGTAAATTTGTGCACAAAACTCGATCTCTTCGGCAACTGTAAACGCCATTTTAATATTATGTCCACCTGCAATTAACCCATGATTCGCAAGTAAAACAGCGCGGCGATCTATCATTCCTTCATAAGCTGCTTCTGCCAATTCTCTCGTTCCAAACGTTGCATACGGAGCACAGCGTACATTCGGTCCCGCAAAGGCTACTAAATAAGAAACGGCAGGAAGTTCCCAACCTAATGATGCAATTGTTTTTGCATAAGGAGAATGTGTATGCACAAGAGCATTTAAATCGCCTCTTTTCTGATAATAAATGAGGTGCATATCCAGTTCACTAGATGGTTTTCTTGTTCCATCAATAATATCACCATCTAAATTTAGTACGATCACATCTTCAGGTGTTGTTTCAAAATAATCTAATCCGCTTGGACTCATTGCTACAAGGCCTTGTTCACGGTTAAAAATACTAATGTTACCGCCTGTCCCCTTTGTTAAACCACTTGTAATTAATTTCTTTCCATACTCTACAATTTCTTCTCTCTCTTTTTGTAGTAACATATACTATACATCCCCCTCAGCGAAACGCTTCTTACTGCTAATTCACTATAATGACCGCTTTTCCATCATTTTTATCTTTCCTAATTACTGAAATAACTTTTCCAAGTTTGCCGCAAACGGTGGGCGTACAATCCCCTTTTCTGTAATAATTGCTGTAATATTCTCCTGTGGTGTAACATCGAATGCTGGGTTATACACCTTGCTATTTTGCGGTGCTGAATATTGCCCAAAACGATTAATAACTTCAGACGCATCACGTTCTTCAATTGGAATCTCTTTTCCCGTTGGCGTTTTTAAATCAATTGTTGGCGTCGGTGCTGCTACATAAAATGGAATGTTATAGTACCTTGCTAAAATAGACACACCTAACGTTCCAATTTTATTAGCTACATCACCGTTTGCTGCCACGCGGTCACAGCCGACAATGACTGCATCAATTTTCCCTTGTGACATGACCATCGCTGCCATGTTATCTGTGATAACTGTTACATCAATACCCGCTCGCTGCAATTCTAATGCCGTTAACGTAGATCCTTGTAATCTCGGGCGCGTCTCATCCGAATAAATTTTTAAATTCCAGCCTTTTTCTTTTGCCAAATACATTGGTGCTGTTGCTGTTCCATATTTTGTTGTCGCCAAAGCACCTGCATTACAATGCGTCAACACACCCATGCCATCTTGAAATAACGTAAGTGCATGCTCACCAATTTGACGATTAATCTCCTCATCTTCTCTATGAATCATTTTTGCTTCTTCTAACAATCTCTGTTTTAAATCACTAATAGACAAATGAGCATTTTCCTTTGTAGTATTCTCCATTCTCTCAAGCGCCCAAAATAAATTCACAGCTGTCGGTCTTGAAGTCGCCAAATACGCACATACTTTTTGCACTTTATTTATAAACAATTCCATCAAATCTTCTTGCACGTCTTTTACCCCTAAATACACGCCATAAGCTGCTGAGACTCCAATTGCTGGTGCACCGCGCACCTTCATTACTTGAATCGCATCCCATACACTTTCTGCCGTCTTAAAAGACTCATAGACAACTTCATTTGGTAATAAAGTCTGATCTAATAAAACTAAAGCGTTCTCGTTCCATTGAATCGGTATTAATTGTTCAGACATGAGCTTCTCTCCTTATTTCGTACTAAGTAACAGCGCTTCTGTTTTTAACGTTTGTAAAAAATCATTTCCTGTTTTATGCGCATTTGCTTGTAAAATAAACGACTTTGCCGCTTGCAAACAAATACGTTCTGCTCTAGCGCGAGCTTCTTCATCTGTAATAGATATAATATCTTTCACCTTTGCTAATCCGACAATACGGCGAATTAATTCAAGACCAGTAACAGACGCTGTATCTTTTAATACAGACTGTAAATACCAACGATTAAATCCTGATTCTTTCGCCATAATATCTGTAACATGAACATCCCATGTTTCTAAGAACTTCACGGAAAATAGATCAATTACATCTCTAATTGCATTCTCCAACCAGTTCATATACACATCTTTCTCTACTCCAGAAACCATTGTTGCATCTGCATTTATCCATGCAAATATTAAGTTTGCCACAACGTTCCCAATGTCATATCCCATCGGTCCATAAAACGCAAATTCTGGATCAATTACCTTTGTAGAATCTTTTCTTACAAACACAGATCCAGTATGTAAATCTCCATGTAACAATGCTTGTGCATTTGTCATAAACGAAAACTTTAACTTCGCTACTTCCATACGAAGTACATGATCGCCATATATATGCTCTCGAATCCAGCCTTCATTTAAAGAAAACAGCTCATTTCGTTTGTTATGATCTGTAAATGGCTCAGAATACACAAGGTCCTCTGTAATCTCACACAGCTCTGGATTGATATAATTTTTTACAAGCTCTTTCTTTTCTTTATGATTCATGACCACATCCGATGTTAATAGTAGTGTGTTCACCATAAAGGTTGTTAAATCATCTGCAAGTTGTGGAAAAATTTGATGATTTATAAGCGCAGTCCGAAGAATCGTATGATCTGACAAATCTTCCATCATACAGCAATTCATTACATCATCATACAAATACACATTCGGTACAAGTCTTGGTGCTAGCTTCCCCTCTAACTGCAACACATCTGACTCAATCCGAATACGATTTGTAGATAACTTAAACTCATCCGAAATACGCGCCGTATCTCCTGCTTGCTTTACAATAACAGAAGTGCCCTTCTCTTCATCCCAAACACGAAACACATAATTTAAATTACCATCTCCAATTTCCTTACACTGCAAACGCTGTGTATCCTCGAACATCGACAATTTTTCCATCACATACGGTATAACATCACTAGCTTCCATTAAAAAATACTTCATAAACTTAGACATGGTTTCTCCCTCCATCCTAATTGTAAGCGTTTTCTAAAAGCCGTAAAAATGATAGATTGATACTATTTCAACCTATGTATCACAATTTTTTTAAAACAAACATCTATACTATCCCATTTTACATATAAGTCGCTGCTATGTAGAATACAACAAAACCGCTACTTGCTTTCTCCTTTTGTTTGAAATTTCGCATGTGGCAGGAAAAGGCCCTGACCGCTTCTACGCACGGCCAGATGCCCTCGTCTCCCTAAAAAGAAAGAGGTTTTTTACGCCGTTTTTTAACTTATATATAGTTTTTATTATAGCTTGTTAGGAATATGCGTCAAACATTTCCCTTGACAAAATAAACAATTTTATATGATAATTAGTATCGAATTAGAATTATTATAGTTAATTTAAAAATTTACTTTATGAGCAAGATCATTTTTACTGCCCATAACTCACATTTAGGAGGAATTTTAATATGTTATTAATCGGAACAGAAGTAAAACCTTTTAAAGCTAATGCTTATCATAATGGAGAGTTTATCCAAGTTACTGACGAAAGTTTCAAAGGAAAATGGAGCGTAGTTTGCTTCTACCCAGCAGACTTCACATTTGTATGCCCAACTGAACTTGAAGATTTACAAAATCAATACGGAGCTTTAAAAGAATTAGGCGTTGAAGTATACTCTGTATCTACAGACACTCACTTTACACATAAAGCATGGCATGATAGCTCAGAAACTATCGGCAAAATCGAATACATTATGATTGGTGACCCTACTCGCACAATCACTAGCAACTTCGACGTATTAGTTGCAGAAGAAGGTCTTGCTGCTCGTGCTACATTCATCATCGACCCAGATGGCGTTATCCAATCTGTTGAAATTAATGCAGACGGTATCGGCCGCGATGCAAGCATCCTTGTTAACAAAATTAAAGCAGCACAATATGTTCGCAACAATCCAGGTGAAGTTTGCCCAGCTAAATGGCAAGAAGGTGCTGCAACACTTAAACCAAGCCTTGACCTTGTAGGAAAAATTTAAGGAGCGTAATCAAAATGATACTAGATGCAGATATAAAAGCACAATTAGCCCAGTATCTTCAACTGATGGAAAACGATGTACTACTTAAAGTTAGCGCAGGATCCGATGACGTATCGAAAGACATGCTAGCTCTAGTAGATGAATTAGCTACAATGTCATCCAAAATTAAGGTAGAGAAAACACAATTGGAGAGAACACCAAGCTTCAGTGTGAATCGTATCGGCGAAGACACTGGAGTAACGTTTGCTGGTATCCCTCTAGGACATGAGTTTACCTCATTAGTGTTAGCTTTACTACAAGTTAGTGGCAGAGCTCCAAAGGTTGAACAAAAAGTAATTGATCAAGTAAAAAATATTCAAGGCGAATATCATTTTGAATCTTACATCAGCCTAAGCTGTCATAACTGCCCAGATGTTGTGCAGGCACTGAACTTGATGAGTGTTCTTAATCCTGGTATTACACATACTATGATTGACGGCGCTGCATTCAAAGAAGAAGTAGAAAGCAAAGACATCATGGCAGTACCATCTGTTTACTTAAATGGGGAATTCTTAAGCAGTGGTCGTATGACACTTGAAGAAATTCTTGCTAAGATGGGGAATGGCCCTGATGCATCAGAGCTTTCTGATAAAGATCCATACGATGTTCTTGTTGTTGGCGGCGGCCCAGCTGGTGCAAGTGCAGCAATTTACGCAGCACGTAAAGGCATTCGCACAGGTATCGTTGCTGAGCGCTTCGGTGGTCAAGTAATGGATACTATGGGTATCGAGAACTTCATCAGCGTAAAACACACTGAAGGACCTAAGCTCGTAGCAAGTCTTGAAGAACACGTAAAAGAGTACAACATTGATGTAATGAATTTACAACGTGCTAAACGTTTAGAAAAGAAAGAACTTATTGAAGTGGAACTTGAAAACGGCGCTGTTCTAAAAAGTAAGAGCGTAATCATTTCAACAGGTGCTCGTTGGCGCAATGTTGGTGTACCAGGTGAAGCTGAGTTCAAAAACAAAGGTGTAGCATACTGCCCTCACTGTGATGGTCCATTGTTTACTGGAAAACACGTAGCAGTTATCGGCGGCGGTAACTCTGGTATTGAAGCAGCAATTGATTTAGCAGGTATCGTAAAACACGTAACTGTTCTTGAATTTATGCCAGAACTAAAAGCTGATGCTGTATTACAAAAACGTCTTTACAGCCTACCTAACGTAACTGTTCTAAAGAACGTTCAAACAAAAGAAATCACTGGTACTGACAAAGTAGATGGTATTTCTTACATCGATCGTGAAACTGAAGAAGTTCATCACATTGGATTGCAAGGTGTATTCGTTCAAATCGGTCTTGTACCAAACACAGATTGGTTAGGCGAAACAGTTGAACGTGTTCGTGGTGAAATCGTAACAGACAAACACGGCGCTACAAACGTCGATGGCGTATTTGCTGCAGGTGACTGTACAAATAGTCCATATAAGCAAATCATTATTTCTATGGGATCAGGTGCGAACGCGGCCTTAGGTGCATTCGATTACCTAATCCGTAATTAATAACCGAACATAAGTAGTACGTACCGTTCATAAACAACAAAAAAGAAAGTCGCTGTGCTACCCAATTGGTAGTGTAGTGGCTTTCTTTTTTAGAAAGGAATAACCCCATTACGAATAATAACTCGTAATGGGGTTATTGCAAATTCTCGTTATTTCTTTTTAACTTCCTCTACAAATTCCCATGTCTCTCCTTTATCCTTTGATTGATAAAGTGCACTACTATCGCCATTGTAGTCTCCATCTGCTCCTTGTCCAACTAACATATTGAAAACTCCATCTTTCTCATATGGCATACCTGGAGAATCAAAAGGACTTATTATAGACTGTGTATGATCTAATTTCACTTCGTGAGGCGGATAATCTACCTTTTTGAAAGATAAGCCCCCATCATCTGTACGATATAACTCTCCCTCATTACCAGAAGGTCTAACTGCTCCTAAAAATCCAAGTTTATCATTTATAAAAGTTATTCCTGATACACTACCAATCCCTCTATTAAATGGATCTGGATTGATAACCTCCCATGTTTTCCCTTCATCACTAGTCTTGCTTAGCGAATAAAAAGCACTCCCTAATGCTTTTTCTGTCATATTTAGTTTATAACCAACTTCTTTTGATAGGAAAAACTGTTCCTTTTCATTCGTTAAATCTTGTTTCTTCTCTTTAAACTTATCTTTATTTGGAGGAGTCTTTGATTTACTCCAACTTGCGTCACATATTAAGTTATATCTAGCAGGTACTAGCTCTTTCTCTTTTCCAGGAACAAATATAGATACAGTATATCCAATGATTTCAGAAGCTGCTTCTTTAAGATTATGCTCCTTACCATCCTCAGTAATATTAATAATTCCATCTGTATTGTATCCCCAATTCCTTTTCCCATAATAAATCAATCCATACTTACTTTCATTCCACTTACTAACCGTTTGCTTAACTGGAATAGCCTTAACCGTTTTAATTAGAGGTTCTACTAATTTATCATCATCATAATCAGGATTTGCATATCCATCTCGTATTATAGTAATATCTTCTGATTTCTTATTATTATAAGATATTAAATAAGTTTCCACTTTCCCGTCAGCATTTTTCCCATAAACAAATGTATCAAACGCTGTGATTGTTCCATCTGAATGAAATGTAAGATCAAAATCAGTTGCCATATATAATTTCTTTGGCAAAGGATATTTCTTATTTATATCTTCAAAAATACCTTCTACTCCAGATTCATATATATTATTATGTTTAAGTTCAACTGACCTTTCATGTTTTAATCTTTCTATAAACCATGCAAGTTTGCCATCAAGATTTATTGCACTTTTATAAATCTTTACTCCATAAAATGATGTAATTACAACAATGATAATAATAGAAATGTATTTCCATGCAGTTGAATTAGTTAATTTTTTAGATTCATATTCTCTATCTTTTATCACTCTCATTGTAGTAAATGTAATTATAGATATAAAAAACACTATACATAATAATAAAATATAAATATTATAATTCATTCTTCCATACTTACAGTATAAAGCTAACTCATAACAAAAAATCCCGTATCCAATTATTAATACTGGATTTGTTAATAACGACATAAGTATCCTTTTTACATTTTGCCTAAATATAAAAATCACTCCCAATTAAATGTATTAACGACATTAAGTATACCTTATTTTACCAAACGTTTGTATAACCCTTGACTCAACATATGGTTTAAGGAATCGACATTAATATAGTAGTGAAAAGTAATTGAACTGCCCCCACCTACCATTTCGCTTGAGATGGAGGTCTTCTCGCCACATATGATAAAAAAGGACAAGCTCATTTAAGTAAGCTTGTCCTTTTTTATAAATAGAGGAGATATTGTTTATTCAAACCTTAACTTCAATTCTTTAATATTAAATGCAATCCCCTGTTTGTGGTTTATTATTACTTGCTTATACAGTTTCTAGTACCTTTTCAAGCATTGTGCCATTTTTAGCATAATTCGTATGCCAAGAAAAAGCTTTTTCTAACACATGAGGAGTTTGTCCACCCCTTGTTTGTGCTTCTTCGTAATAAGCTCGTAACTGGTCACGATACATTGGATGTGCGCAATTTTCAATAATCAGTTCCACTCTTTCCCTTGGCGCCAGTCCTCTTAAATCAGCATATCCCTGTTCAGTGACGATAACATCGACATCGTGTTCCGTATGGTCTACATGAGAGACGAAAGGTACGATACTTGAAATGTTACCACCTTTCGCAATGGATTTCGTAACAAAGATAGCTAAGCGTGCATTTCTTGCAAAATCACCAGAACCACCAATACCGTTCATCATTTTTGTACCTAACACGTGAGTAGAGTTGACATTTCCGTATATATCTAACTCTAAAGCAGTATTAATCGAGATTAATCCGAGGCGGCGAATGATTTCAGGATGATTGGAAATCTCTTGCGGACGCATCATTAATTTGTCGCGATACTTTTCAAAGTCGGAAAATACTTGTTGCATTTTCTCTTCAGAAAGCGTGATGGAGCAGCAGGAAGCAAAATGTACTTTCCCAGCATCCATAAGATCAAACACCGCATCCTGTAATACTTCGGAATACACTTCTAAATCTTCAAACTCCGAATCTAACATTCCATGCAGCACTGCATTGGCCACTGAACCAATTCCCGATTGTAATGGCGCTAAACTATTTGTTAATCGCCCTACTTTTACTTCATTTCGAAGGAACTCTATTAAATGCTGTGCCATGATGACAGTTTCTTCATCTGGAGGAACAATCGTCGATGGCGAATCAAGTTGGTTCGTAAACACAATACCCTTCACTTTTTCAACATCAACCGGAATACCGATCGTTCCAATTCGATCATCCGATTTCACGAGCGGAATCGGAGATCTTTCCCCTTGTTTCCCAGGTTCATATAAATCATGCAACCCCTCTAGTTGTGTCGATTGAGCCATATTCATTTCAATAATAATGGACTTAGCATTTAAGGCAAACGCTAAGGAATTTCCAATTGAAGTGGTTGGAATAATCATTCCGTCCTCAGTTATTGAAACCGCTTCCAAAATAGCAACATCTATATCCATAACGTCAGCACGGAGCAGCTCTGCTGTATGAGATAAGTGCTGATCCACAAATAAAAAGTCTCCATTATTAATTCCTTTTCGCATAGTCGCATCGGCTTGGAAAGGCAATCTTTTACCTAAAATTCCTGCTTCAGCAAATAATTTATCCACATCCGAACCTAAGGAAGCTCCAGTATAGACATTTACTTTAAAAGATTTATCATCTTTAACGCGGTTCACCAGCGCAAATGGAACTGCCTTCACATCACCTGCACGTGTAAATCCACTTAAACCTAACGTCATTCCACTTTGAATCCAGGAAGCTGCTTCTTCAGGTGTAACTACTCGGTCCTTTAGACGATGGTCCCTGATTCTCTCCAAATTATTCTCCATAAGTAATCCCTCTCTTAATGAATATTCATAATTATTTTACACTTTAACACTATGAAAATAGGGATTTTGGTATACGATACGAAAAATCCAGATAAAAGAGAGAATCTAGGTTCTAAAACAGAAAATCTAGAATCCTAGAAGCTTCCGAAAATAACTGGCATATGATTGACTAACTGGGACCCTCTCACCATTATCCATCGAAAGTAAAAAGGTAGAATGGGTATCCGGATAAATCGCTTTAATATGATTAACATTTACAATAAATGAACGGTGGCATCTAATAAATGAATCCCTTGGAAGTAAATATTCGAATTCTTGCAGCGAGTATTTATGTGTTCCTGATAACTCTTCTGAATTTACATACGTCTTTTTATCTTTAGCCTCTAAATAAATGACCTTCGAAAAAGGAATCGGAACCCAGCCGTCCGTTGTTTTTACGGTAACAACCGACTTTCCATCCGTTAAAGCTGGATAAATTGCCGTCACGCAGCCTTCAAGATTTCCATTATTAAAAAATGGTACGGCCATTCCATGATAAGGAATACCAAAAACATCCCGGTCAATAAACTCAGAAACCTTTTGCTTCGTCACCATTGCTTTATGGGCAATCGTCCCTTCCTTTATAGGATCCCCGACGCTAATTTTTAAGTCAATTCGTTTACTTGGCCGATAGTAGATATATTCTTTCGTATTCGAAACGGCAATTGAAATTTCATCTGAAAATAATTCACCAACAACATCTAGTAGTAATCCTAAGGTTATATCTTCCATACTATTAACACCTCATTCACTATTATACTACTATTATTAATACCAAACTGTACTGATCCTGATAAAAAAGTAATAAATTTCCTAATCAAAAAGAGGTTCAATTGTAGTGAAGCAAACAGTACCAAAAAGAAGGAGTGCACGATGAACATGCACTCCTTATGTGCAGAATAAGCATAATCTCTCTTGTAAACCCTCTAAGACTTCTTCTGGCACTTCCCTGACCTTGATATCCCCACCTAGGAAAAGTAGCCAATTTGTTATTTCAGTCAATTCTTTATGATTATTAACATTGATAAACGTCTTTAGAATGGCCGTGGCTTGGTAAGGATTCGTATAGGAAATCGAAACTTTTAAAGGATGGTATTTTTTGAACTGGGCAATCGCCTTTGGACCAAGTTCAAGGACAAGGTTAATTACTTCTTCCTGCTTACTTAGTTTTTCTAAAATCTTTTTCTTACTCAATCTTTTTTTCGTAGGGTATGCTTTGACATTGGTGAGATTGTCGACAGGGAAAATCTGTATCTTTTCATCCTTTAAGTCAAAACCTTCAATCAACCAAAGGCCTTTTTCACGATAAAGGTGCAAGAGATAAATTGGATAAGACTTTATTACCTTCTCTTCTTTGATGGTAATCAATAAATAGCTATCCAAAAGAAGGATTTGGATGAGTTTTTCTAACATAGGATGGGGTAGGTCCGACAGATCAAGTAGGTCAGGATTATTGGGGTTGGTCCCTTCAAATAGCAAGATTTGATTTAAAAGAACAAGGTCATCTTGCTGGTTTTCTGAGATGAGGCCTAGTAATTTTTCAGCTAAAGACTGACGACTCTTTAGATAAGGGAGTTGTTGATTTCTTGTGGCCATAAAGGCAATAAAAAGAGCTTTAATCTCATTATCAGTAAAGCGAACAGTGGGCAGGACAGAGTTATTCATGACAAAATAACCCCCATCCCTTCCAACTTCAGCAACAAGTGGCATCCCCATAGCTTCAATTTCTCTGATATCCCTAATAGCTGTCGAACGAGAGATGTTAAATTCTCGCATGATTTCAGAAACTGTAAAATGGGCGCGGTTGTTGATATACCGCATGATAATATTAATCCTTTCAACTTTTTTCATCGAGACCTCCTAAACAGTATCATTTTTTGACATGATTTAAGGCTATTATAAACTCATCAAGTGAAAAGACAAATCATTTGATTAATAAAAAAAGAGGTAGGTTTTGAATATGGAAAATTATACATTAGAGGAAAAAGACAGCTTTACCGTTTTAGGTATTGGAACTGAGCTTAAGAGCGATTACACAGACTATGCGGGCATAAACAAGGAAAAGGCAGACTTTTGGTGGGCCGTCAAACAAGATGGAAGACTTGACACTTTAAAATCCATAGCCACAAATGACTACATTTTTGCCGTGAACGAAGCGGTGAATAACAAAATGATGTATTATGCTGGCGTCATGACAGAGGCCTCGGTACCAGAAGAGTCCAGGGTTATCCAATTTCCTAAGGGGGAATACCTAGTTGTTAAAGGAGAAGGAAAGACGGCTGATGAATTGAGTAATAAGCTTACTGGCATTGCCTTTAGTCAAGTCTTGCCAGAAGCAAAGAATTTTGCCTATGTTGGTGGCCCAAATGCAACAGTTGAGATGGGGCTGCGAAACGGCTTATTATTTGGTGAAATATGGATTCCTGTTGTTAGGAAATAAGGAGATAAAAGGAGGAATGGAATTGTCCTATATCGTTGATTTTAAAAATGTGTCTACGGTTGGTTTAGAGTCTTCACCTGTAGCAGAAGCGCTTGCTGGTTTACGTGCTCATGAATCCCGTTACTTTATGAACAAATACAAGTATGAATTTACGGTTGTACCAGCTAGCGAAAGCAAGGAGACCCTTGATTATGTGAACCGAATTTTGAAAGAAGAACGTGATATTGAGTTTGCGGCCAAACCTTTAGAAACGTCGCGTTTTCAAGTGGAAAATATCAAATTTACCTACGTCATTTATGAGGATGGTCTTGTGCTCAACGTCATGTATACGGTTGATAACCCTAAGAAGCGAGCTGTTGGTTTTAAGCTTTCTGAGGGAATGGAGATACCAAAGGAGTTAGAAGAGAAGTTTAAGTTTGCTAGGCAGAAGTCTAAACTAGCTGGAACAATTCGGGGTTCGTTTTTTGTAATTAAAGGAGAATATTAAAGTAAGCAAAAAAATTAAATTCACCGCAAGAGCAAAAACAATCATTTATGCAACAAATGTTCATCTAAGCATTCAAATAACAAAACAGCACCTTTCCATCAAATTAGAGGGTGCTGTTACTTTTTTCTTCCAATTACATTTTTTACTGCACAACATACTTTTATCTAAATGGTTACTTATTCTTCAACATCTCTGCAAGTTCATATAAAGAATGGTACTGTTTAATTTGATAGTATCGCCCTTCCTTTTGCAAATACCCTTTATCGCAAAATTGTGTTAGTACGTGCAATAAGTGACGATAGGATACACCTAGATAATCACAAACCGTTACGTGTTTCTCCTTATAAACCCCTTCATAAGCTGTTTGCAAAATAAAATCTGCAAGCCGGTTTTCAAGCGGAAAGGCAAGACTTTGTGAATACTTTGCAGCCATAAGTGTTGCCTTTATACTTAAAAACTTAGTTAATTCACGTAGAAATTTTGCATCTTCCATCAATTGTGTGCGACAACGATGAATAGGAAGAGCAAAACAAATGGTCTTCATTGATGCTTGAATTCCTTTTGTATAGTACACCTCATTAAATAATTCCATTTCTCCAATGTACTCATTTGTGTTAATAAAATTAATTAAGGAAACTTTTCCATTTTGATGTGTTACATATATCTTTGCTTTCCCTTCAATAACATAAAATAGAAAATCTGTTCTCATACCTTCTTGAATAATCCATTCATCCCGTTGATACTCGTGCACTTCCATAAACTCTTCAACTGGAAAAGAAAATAAATGCGCAATAGAACTCTTCTTCAACTGCAATTGCTTTTTCTCACCTTTGTAGATTTCCATAATCCACCTCAAAAATATGAGATATCTCATATTATTTTTACGTATTTACATGATAACATGCAAACTATGGGGGGATACAGCATGAACACACATCGCTGGATGAGTATACAGTTTTTTAGTTTTTTTATGACATGGGGAATTTTTCTACCCTATTGGACAGGATGGATGATTCATACAAAAGGAATTACGGTTCCTCAAGCTAGTTTGATTATGAGCTTAGGTTTAGTTGCAAGAGGCCTTTCCACATTATTTGCATTTCCTTATTTATCAGGGAAATTTAGTAGTAAAACCTTATTAAATGGGGCGGGAATCGGTACGCTTATTGCTATTCTGTGTTATATTCCGGCAAGTTCCTTTACCGGCTTACTTATAGTCACATTAGTATTCCATTTTTTTTATCCAACATTGATGCCTGCTTTAGATAGCGCTGCTGGCGTACTCGTACAAAGTAACCAATTAAAAGATTATGGGAGAAGCCGTCAATGGGGATCCATCGGGTTCGTCCTAGCCGGCATGATTTTATCTGTCTTTACGGGGATGCTTGGAGATGAAGTGATTTTATGGGCCCTGTTATTTGGCACAGTAATATTCGTGTGTCTTGGTTTTATGCGTGCACCTGTCATTCTATCTAAAAAGCCTCAATCAGACCAAACACAAAAAGAAGGCATGTTAAAATTATTTCATATCAAGCACTTTAGTTTGGTACTCATTATAGTAATTTTACTGCAAGCGGCACACGCTTCTTATTACAATTATGGTTATCTCTTTTTACAAGAAATCCATGCACCCAAATATTTAATAGGTATAATTATTAACATTGCCGTAATAGCAGAAATCATTTTTTTCTCAATCGCAGACCGAAAGTTTCATAACTTTTCAGTAGGCTCCTTGCTTGCACTGGCGGCACTTGGTTCTTCCGTACGTTGGATACTAGTATTTACCTTTCCTAATGTAATTGTTTTCTGTATCGCGCAAACCTTGCATGCATGCTCATTTGCTATGGGGCATTATGCCTTTATGAAATACCTAGTCAAAAACATTTCACATACACAGATTCCGCAAGCACAAGGCATATATTCAGCGCTGGCTCTTAGCTGGAGCACTGCCGTATTTACAATTTTCGGTGCCTATTTATACGAAATTGAGCCACGATATGCCTTTATTGGAATGATTGTTTGTACTATTCCATCAATGCTACTTGCACTTTTATATAGAAAACTGGAACTTAGAAAGGAAATTTTAATTTCTATTTAGTTCTTTTACCTAAAAAGCTGAGTAAATCTTCACTCAAAAATTAAGGCATATCTACAACCCTCGCCGAAAAATAGAGTTATAAGAAAATGAAGCAGGCTTATCCGTTCTGGATAAGCCTAGTCATTTTTTAATAAAACTTTGCTGTGTATGGAAAAACTCATTTACTTATGGTCCGATTCAGCGTAATTAATCCCAAAACCAACTACTCCCCCAACCGATACACCAAAAACCTCTCATTCAAATTACGCTCATATAAACCCGGCAATATCACTTCCTCTTTCAATTCAAACGAGGTTTGATGATCTAAAAAATAAATATAATCTTCTGATGGATAATACAAAATCAGATCTATTTCCCGTTCTGTCTGTTCTACCGAAAACAATATATTATTTATAACATTCATAAACACTTGCACCGAAAACGGATTAAAGAAGTAAAATTTATTATCACGCGGATCAATCTCGTACTCTTGTGCTAAGCAACATTGAAAGTGGATTTTATCTTTACCTTTTTTCTCTCTCTTTATATAACGACCTCGATTTTCCATCGCTTCTTTATAAAACGTCTCGTTCATTTCTATCCCTACAACCGACGCACGATAGAAATGATGAATATAAAAATTTAATCGTCCTTTCCCGCATCCAAAATCAACAACTCGGTCACTGCTTTTTAAGTCATATTGCGTAAATAATGTTTCGAGTGCGCAATATGGTGTTGGTTCATAACGATGATAATGTAAGGATTTGTTGAATCCTTTTTGCTCTCCTACTGTTTTTATATGTAACACTGCATCATAATATTGTTCGTTCATGTATTCAGCCTACTCTCTATGAAAGAAATCTTGATATAATCGAGACTCTGTTTGATTTTCTACGGAATTTTTCTACTGGCATGCAATCCAATTTTATCATATATGGGGCGTTCATATTTTTAAGCCGATGGGTATATGACGATACCTCTTGAAGGATCACAAGAAAGTCCATTAAGAGAAAATTCTAATCGAGCTCCCTTGTATTGAATTATCCGAATAGTGGTTTATCAGGAACTGTAACACTAATAACGATTTTACAATCTACTAGCCTGCCTTTAGATAATTTAAGACAAAATAGTTTTGGAAATTTAGATTTATGTGGAGCATTTTTAGTAAAATTCATTTTAACATTCGTGTTCATTCTAGTTATTGTTGCTGTAACGGGTAAAAAAGGAAATCTTTCTTTAATTGGACTTGTACTTTGTTTCACATTAGTATTAGTTCACTTATTAGGTATTCCGCTAACTGGAACATCTGTTAACCCTGCACGCAGCATTGCACCAGCTATATTCATTGGTAGCGAAGTAATCTCTCAACTATGGATATTCACCGTTGCTCCAATTCTTGGTGGTATTGTAAGGGAATTTATTTTAAATACCAAAAAAATAGAATATTCAGTATTTATAAGATAAAAAGGAGGATGTTCCAAAAGCCCCTTTAAATGACTAAAACCCACGGAGAAAATAAATTTTCTCCGTGGGTTTTGTTATTTTTCAGGTTTGCTTCCTCAAAACGAGCGATTCTTTTCCGCTTGTTTGATAAAGTTGTGGGCTATAGCGACTAGCCCGAACTCGATTCTTAATGAGTAGATTCGGTTCAATACTGGACTCAGGCCCAAGAAGCTACCTTTTTAATATTTACTAAGAGAATCGTACCAACGATGGTTAAAACAAAATAAATTATTTACACTCGCAATTACACTTGTGCTGTTTAAAATCAATTACCATACGACCTTGGATCTTACCTTGTTCCATTTCTTCGAATACATCTTGCACTTCATCTAGTGGGCAAGTTTGAACAACCGGCACTACTTTGCCTTCTGCACCGAACATAAATGCCTCCTCTAGATCCTTACGAGTACCAACTAGAGAACCAACTACTTCAATTCCGTCTAGTACAAGTCGTGGAATGTTTAAATCCATAGTTTCTACTGGTAAACCTACCGCAACTACTTTACCACAAGCGCGTACTGAATCAACTGCTGAGTTGAAGGCTACTTTAGAAACTGCTGTTACTACAGCAGCATAAGCTCCACCAAACACCTCTTGAATAATCTTGTCAGCAGGACCTTGAGTAATTGGATTAATAGTCATATCAGCACCAACCTCTTTAGCTAATGCTAATTTATCGTCATTGATATCTACTGCAATTACCTTTGCACCAAATACATTCTTAGCATATTGGATAGCTAGATTACCTAATCCACCACAACCGTAGATTACGATAGGTTGACTAGGTTTAATGTCTGATACTTTAATAGCTTTGTATGTAGTTACGCCTGCGCATGTAATTGATGATGCTTGAATAGGATCTAATCCTTCTGGTACTTTTACCGCATAATCAGCAGTAACGATACATTGTTCAGCCATACCACCATCTACTGTATAACCAGCATTCTTAACTTCACGACAGAATGTTTCTCTACCAGTTACGCAATACTCACAACGTCCACATGATTGGAACATCCATGCGATACTTACACGATCACCAATCTTAAGTGAAGTAACATCATCAGCAATTTTAGTAACAATACCTACACCCTCGTGACCAAGGATGCGGCCATCTGTGTTACCAAAATCATGATTCGCAACGTGTAAATCAGTGTGGCAAACTCCACAATACTCTACATCTACTAATGCTTCGCCTGAGCGTAACGGACGTAATTCTTTTTCAATAACTTCAATGTTTGCTTTGCTGTTTTTATTAACCACTACTGCTTTCATATGCGATTTCCCCTTTATTGTTTTAAAATTTTAATAAGTTAATCTTTACCAGTTGATCATAACATGTAATTTGAAACATAAATTGTGAAATATCGAACAATTTTTGAAATGTTATACAAAGGCAACATCTTCTACGCTAACTAGTTCAGAATCTTATAAAAAACCACACTCAAAATATTAATTTACTCAACTTTCGTACCAACAAAATAAGTGCGAAAATTCAGACATTTATATAAAGTGAAACTTTAATCAGTGGGGGTTTTCTTCATCCCCCACTGATTATTAGTTGAACCAATCGGGCTTTTACGGGCAGTTTATCTCCCACCTAACTTCTTTGCTTTCGTCGAATTTTGAGGTGGGAGTATTACTGCCCGTTAATGCGGGATAAAGAGGATTCGCCACCTCAGCATCAAGCTAACGAAATTAAACGCCCTACCTCATGGATAATTATAGAAGGGTAAAACTTTTGTTTTTTGGATATAATTTTATCTTACTACCATAATCCCCTTATCAGCAGTCCAAGTATGTAGAAACCTAAAAAAGTCCCTTCATATTATAAAGGGACTTGGCTCACACAAATGATCTGCACATCAGTTCATCTTTGATATACAGATCATTTGTATGATAATTTTTATAAATAATTGCTGAATATGAACTTACATTACTGCTTTTAAAAGTTCTGCTACTAATGGAAGTACTCCACCGATAAATTTTAAAACTGCCATTGCGATTGCCATATGATTTCCTCCTCTGGTCTGTACATTAATTCATCTTTGCTATACAGATCATTTTTATAAATAATTGCTGAATAACGAACTTACATTACTGCTTTTAACAGCTCTTGTACGAATGGAATGATTCCACCAATAAATTTTAAAACTGCCATTGCGATTGCCATATGATTTCCTCCTCTGATCTGTACATCAATTCATCTTTGTTATACAGATCATTTTTATAAATAATTGCTGAATAACGAACTTACATTACTGCTTTTAACAGCTCTTGTACGAATGGAATGATTCCACCAATAAATTTTAAAACTGCCATTGCAATTGCCATATGATTTCCTCCTCTGGTCTGTACATCAATTCATCTTTGCTATACAGATCATTTTTATAAATAATTGCTGAATAATGAACTTACATTACTGCTTTTAACAGCTCTTGTACGAATGGAATGATTCCACCGATAAATTTTAAAACTGCCATTGCAATTGCCATATGATTTCCTCCTCTGGTCTGTACATCAATTCATCTTTGCTATACAGATCATTTTTATAAATAATTGCTGAATAATGAACTTACATTACTGCTTTTAACAGCTCTTGTACGAATGGAATGATTCCACCGATAAATTTTAAAACTGCCATTGCGATTGCCATATAACTTCCTCCTCTTTCTTGTTGTTAAGATGTGATTCATCTTTATACTCTTATTATAGTAAGCGCTTACATTTTTATCAATACATTTTAATATGCAATATTACATATTAAAATGCGTTTTAAATTCTCTTCCTTATTGGGGTATCGCCGCATCCCCATCAAGCTAATATTTTAAGGTACCCCCTAAACGAAATTTTTATCTCTTGACAGTTATTCATGTAAATTCAGCTCGTTTTTTTCGTTTTGGAGAACAACCGATACCTTAACTTGATGGCCCAACAAAACGCGGATTCCATACGTTAAGGCTGAATTACTTGATATAACAGTAAGCGTCAAACTGTCCCTACCAATAGAATCAGTTCCATGTCAAAATAGATCAATCAATAGCGTGGAAGAATCGAGTGGACGCTTGTCGTTCCAGTGGTTTAAGCATCCGAAGCTCGTAAGAAAAAGAAAGATGTTTATTTAAGTCTTAATGCGTTCGCTTTTACTGTTGGTTATGATTGGTAGGGACATTCTCCATTAATAATTTGTAGGAAAGAGATAAACGTTAGAAAAACTGTCAATGAAAATTCATGTAAACCCTCTAAAAAAGTCTTACAATCAAAGCAGGGAGACTTTGGAACGGGAGGCACTAGCCATGAATCGAATTGAACGTGAAGAGAAAACAATTAGCATTATGATTGATATGTATTGTAAAAACGAACATGAACAAGATACTATATGTGAAGAATGCCAGAAGTTAAAAGAGTATGCTTATTTTCGTCTATCAAAATGTCCATTTCAAGAGAAGAAGCCAGCATGTCAAAATTGCAAAATTCATTGTTATAAACCAGATATGAAAGATTTCGTTAAGGATGTTATGAAGAAGAGCGGACCGAAAATGATTTTAAAACATCCATATTTCGCGGTCATGCATGTTGTTGACACAATGAAGAAGGCTCCTGACTTATCAAAAAGAAAAAAGAGCTAAAAGAAAAACGGGTTGTCTAACAAGCCCGTTTTTTCTTTTATTAACGTAAACGGTTCTGTTGCAAAGTTTTCTACATGAAGCTACACTCTAGAAAACAGAATCTAGGAGAATCAGGCATGAGATATTTTAAAGGAAAACAATTAAAGAAAGAAATTATTTTAGTAGCTGTCGGCTACTACTGCTGTTTTTCTTTAAGTTATCGCGATGTCTCTGAAATTCTGAAAGAGAGACCATTCATGCCCTATATAAACAAAGGCGAAGTCTTCAAAGAGACTCCGCCTTTTCAACGTACAATGAACTTCAACAATTACTAGCTACTTCCTAAACATTGTTCCTCATTTACCAACCTGTTTATGCTTTTTTCAAACTTTGCAACAGAACCTTCAAGAATCTATTATGTTAACGATACAAAAAGGACTGTAAAATTTAGACAGTCCTTTTGAATTCTTATTTAAATAAAGCATGCGTTAGTTCAATAAGATATTTGTTGTCTATGTGTTAAAATGTTAAAAATGCTTACCAACTTCCAAAAGAATAAGGATCGAAAAATTGCAATATTAACCTTATTTTTAGATAGTGCTTAAATTATTTCGGATGATTTCTCGTCCGCACCTGTCTAATCGTCAACTTCGAGTAAGAGGCTCTGATAATCGTTTATAAAGTCATGCACCAGCATAACGGATCACTTCCACCACAATGAGGGCAACAACCTCCTGTATAAGTAATTCTAATTTGATCTGAATGAAGTACATAATAATCAGTAATTGGTTCGACGCCAGGGATCTCTATCCCGCCTGGAATCGCTGGCAATATAACCTCCCGCACTGTCATGTCCGACCACTTACCGTTCCAGGAACAAATACTGCACTTTAATATCTCTTCCGAAAAATTCGGAGCATTTTTGATGACAATGATACATTCTCTACTATAGGTGTTACAATTAGGACAATCGTGTACTTTCACGAATCTCCACCTCTCATCAAATTTAAAACTTTTCACGTACCTTCTTTTTATTATTCTTTTTTACAGTCAATTAGTCCTTTTTGGGTGTTTTTGCCCATCCCCCTTTTCGGGGGATAGGCAAAAACACCCTATGACGGTAAAGAAGTATATCTTGTTGACTTCGAATCAAGCGACAATGTAACAGTAGGTGGATTTCTTGTTTATGTAGATATAGAGACTAAATTAAAGACTTATTAACTTCCGAATTCGAGAATTATGTAAATGAGCTGTCCATATGGACGGCTTATTATTTTTTTCTAGCGTGGGGTTTTTCTGAAATGCTGACAGTATCCCAACTATAAATAGTGATACATAAGCAAGCTGAGAAGCTTCCAAAAGGACCTGTAAGCTTGGGTTTCGAGAAAAGGGTGTTAACTATTAAAAAACAAAAAAACTCTAGGAAGCTCTCTATGGGTCTGAGAGAGGCTGATAAATTAATAACAATATTTTTGCTAGGGGACGTTTTAAAGAGTTATGAGAAGGATCCTATGATCGAGGACAAGAAATCCTGGGCAAGGAAGAGTAGATTTAGATCAAGTCTATTTAAAATGCTAAGATAGAGGAGTTATAACCGTTATAACGAATTTGAAATACTAAAAAAGGAGGTTATAACTATTATGACTCCTGTAATTTATGAAAATGTATCCCAAGTTGCTAAAAGATTAAAAGTATCACCATCTACGGTTAAAAAATATTATTTATTAATTGAGAGTTATAACTGTTATGCTTTTAAAAGGGATGAAAGGGAACGGGTTATTTTTGATGATTATGATGTTGGGTTATTACAAAGGTTAGTAGAATTAAAAAGTATGCCACAAGTTACATTGGAAGATGCTTGTAAATTACTTTTAGAAGAGGAAGGATTAACAGTTAAGATTACAGATATGACCGTTATAACTCCTGGATCGGATGATTTGAAAGAATTATTACAAGAACTAAAAAGGACAGTGGAGTTACAACAAAAACAATTACAGAATCAAAATGAACAAATAGCTCAACTAACAAATTTATTGGAATCGCAACAAAAATTATTAACTCATTCTAATAATATAGAGAAACAACAGGTTACTGATCGTGATAAAGCTGTTATGACTGTTATGCGAGAACTTCAAGAAGTAAAACAGATGGTTGCGGCAAGTAATGAAAAGAAATGGTATCAATTTTGGAAGCATTCCCTTGCTATATATATGTTAAGGTAAAAGAAAATTACTTTTAATTGATTTCTAAATTATATGAGTTAGGTATTAAATTTTTTTATATTTTAAAGGGGTGTTTTACTTTGTTTGAAAAAGATATAGATTTAAAATTGTTTTTGGAAAACTTGGATCCTAGTATTAAAAAGGAATTAGAAAAAGAGAGAAATGAAGTTGAAAAAATATCTCCTGGATTTTTTGAATTTATTGAGGGGGATAATAAAAAAACAGAGGATGATTAATATTAACTTGTTTTGATGTTATATAAAAAGGCGATAGCCGGATTTGAACCGGCAATCAAGGTTTTGCAGACCTTTGCCTTACCATTTGGCTATATCGCCATGTTTTACGTTCTTGTTTTTTAAGCAAGAACGTAAAAATATGTTGTGTTGAACATTAGAAAAGAGATGTAATCTTTGACTATCCAATAATAGGACTACATCCACAAGAAGCGATTTCCGTATAGTAGTCAGGCATTGCGCATCCATAACATGATGCATTATTGATACAACAGTCGCGATGTTTTTTACAAATTTGATAATGAGAGCAAGTAGTTGCTTGTTCTGTTAATTTCTTTTCATGATGCATGTATAACACCTCCTTTCATTTGCTAGTTTTAAGCAATCATAATTTTTTGACCATCTAGTATTGTTGCTATGATAATTTGTTTTGTTTTTTCTTTTAGAAAAATGATTTCAATTGATTCATTATGATAACTGAGGATTAGCATTGTCATCTTTTCTTTTGAATTAGTAATGTATTCTTGTGCAAGCTTTATTTTATATTTTGCTAAGTTTATGTTTATAAAGTTTGAAATTTTATCAGTTAGTTGTTGCATGTTATTTGTTGCATAGAGGTTTTAAATTAAGTTTATAATTTCTTCTTTTTTTAATATTCGATTTTGTATCATTAAGAACACCTTTCTGTTCTTTATATTTTTTAAAGAGAATTATTTCATTTGTTTATCAAAAGAAAATTTATCTTTTTCATATGAGCAACATTCACAAATTTTCACATTGTATGTTTTCTCTATGAATTTTTTCATTTCTCTATGTCTTTTTGAGTATTGAATAGCTATATCTTGATAGAATCCTTTATCACATTCTTCGCAAGTTTCAATGCATTTGCTTATGTTTAATAAATCTATTTTTAATTCGTTATATCTAATTATATTGCTTTCTATATTATTCATATTTCACATCCCATTTAAATCTGTAATATTTTACGTATTTTTTTTATATTTAAACCTTTAATCGTTTCTTCTGTATCATTGTTTTTGATTACAATGTAAGGAATAGCTTTTTGAGGATCGTATTGTTCAAGTTCTTTTGCATATTTTTCATCTTTTATGTTTTTAGAAGTGAACTCAATATCATGTTTTTGGAAGAATGTTTTTAATCCATAACAGTACATACAAGAAGGACTTATATAAGCTATAATTTCTTTTTTTATCATTTTTTTATCTCCTTTTTACTTTTATATATTTAAAAGAGAATTCTAGGATGTAAAAATCAAAGTTTAAAAAATCTATATTATCTTTTGATTTTGGATTGTTAATTTTCTCTTTAATAAATGAACGGGCAATAGAGTTCAAATTTAATAGAGAAAAGGAGCATGTTTTATGCAAGGTATTTTAGATGGAAAGTTTATATCTCCATTAGAAACAACTTTTTTGATGGAGAAAGTGAAAGAAAAAAAGGAGTTTGGTTTAATCGTTGATATGTTGAGTAAGCATCAACAAAATTTTTCAGCAAATCAATTAGGAGTAGTAGTATCTTATGAATTTGATCAACTTAACTATGCTACTGAATTAGCTCATATTAAAGTTGTTACTTTAGAAACAAAAGACCGTACTGTTTCAGTTTCTTATATTCAAGTTACAACAGCTGATAAGGTATCAGAAGTATTTAATGGGAAAGTAGTTACAGATACTGATGAGTATAAAGGTTTTATTGCGCAAGATGGACAAGTTCAACTTTCTTTCTCTAGACCTTATGAAGGTGAATTAGATTATCAAATTTCTTTAGATGTTCCAAATAATCCAGGATATGAAGCTGGTAAAATTACAGTTGAAAAAGCATTTGATTGGATTGATGGTAAGTTTTGTTTAGATAATGAAGATGCTGGAAAGCTTTATCGTCATTGTGGACCAGGTTGCGGAGATGGCATGGGTTTAGGTGGAGGAACGCCTATTAATTCAATTGATAGTTGCTGTCGTGCTCATGATCGTTGTTGGAGTAATTTTGGTAACGGTGATAAATGTTGTGATAAAACTCTTGCAAGTTGTATTGACCCGTACCAAAATCAAGATTATTGGAGTTGGTTACAAATTAATTCTTATTTCCAGCCTAGAGGTTGGTTGTGCTAATAATTAAACATAATAAAAAACCGCTGATTAATCAGCGGTTTTTTTATTATGTTTTAATGAATGTATTTATTACTTAGGGTAGCGTCCCGAAAATGCGGATTTACAACGGTAAGTTGTTTATATCATTAAAAACGAATAATTTAACAACGATAAGGATTTTGAAACAAGTCATATGAGACACTCTTAAGCCTTACTTCAAGCAAAATCAATTGAGTATCAATTGAGTATCAATTGAGTAAACCTTATTGATACAAGGGTTTCTACCTTAACGTTGTAAATCCGCAAAATCCTGATGCTATCCCTACTTAAAAAGGAATTTTTTTGTATTAGTTTTTTGTTAGTTGTAATATTATTTTATGAAAGGTGGGATTTGTATTAAAAAGCTATCAAGTTTGGTTCCTTTTATTTTGTTATTAGTGGCTATAGTTTTATTGGGGTTATATTTATTTACAGGAAATAGAATAATTGATGATAATTTTTTAATGTCTACAACCTTATTAGTTTTGATCTTAACATTTATCACGTCATTATTTTCGAAGAAAGACTTTTTTCAAAAGGTTTCATGTATTATATCTGTACTGTTATTTATCATTTTTCTTGTGTATTTTGCTGTTTCTTTAATATTTTGGAATACACCATAAAAAGGCAACTATATTTAGTTGCCTTTTTTAATTTCTTATTCGAATGACTTCTTTTAATCGATCAATTGCTTCTGTTAATGTTTCAATTTTCTTTTCAAATCTTACTAATAAATAAATTGCTAGTGCAACTGGAAAACCAAAATTACTAATAATCATTATTAATGTTTTTATTTCTAGCATATCCATTTTCGTTCTCCTTTTTGTTTAGTTATTTTAATTGGATTAATCCATAACCTTCTTGTGTATTTGGAAATCCTAGTCGTTGAGAATGAACAATTAGGTAGGATTTTACCAGATAGGGAAGTATTTCGGGTTCTTGTTTACCTATTATTTTTATTATAAGTGCTATTGCTCCTGTTACATGAGGTGCGGCCATAGATGTACCTGATAGTTGAACATAGTTGTTATTTAGATGAGTGGAAATAATATTTTCTCCTGGAGCAACAAAATCTAAATTAATATTTGTATTAGAGAATTTGGAAGGTTTTTTATCTTTTGTAATTGATCCTACTTGAATTACTTCTTTATAGAATCCAGGATATGAAATTTCATTTGTATTTTCATCTCCATCTCCTTCATTTCCAGATGCAGCTATTAGAAAAATTCCTTTTTTCTTTGCTCTTTTTATTGTTGTATAAAGCTTTTTATCAGGTAATGAACCACCTAAAGAAATGTTTATTATGGATACTTTCTCTTTATTTGGGCCTTCCCAGTTTATTGAGAACTCAATTGCTTTGATTAAATTTTCATAACTTCCTATACCATTTTTATCAATTACTTTTAAAATGAGTAATTTACTTTCTGGAGCTACACCTACAATTCCTTTTCCGTTATCACTTGCTGCAATAATTCCTGCTACGTGAGTTCCATGTCCTCGATAATCTTTGTAGATATTTGGGTTGTTATTATCATCTTTTGTGAAATTATATCCACTTATGATATTTTCTTTTAAATCTGGGTGATTTATTTCACAACCTGTATCAATAATTGCTATTACAATACCTTTTCCTTTTTCACTAATTCCCCAAACATCTATTGCTTTGATCATTTCAATACCTTCAGGTATTTTTTGTGTATTTTCATATAGAGTTTTAGTCTGTATTGGTTTTAATGTGATTTCTGTCATAGTCATTTCTCCTTCTTCTTTTTATCTGTAAAAGTGAAGTTAAAATGGAAAAAATAAAAATCGGCACATTTTTGTGCCGATTTTTATTTTATAAATGTTTTTTCTAGTTTTTCTTTATTAAAACCAACAATTTTTTGTTCTGTTTTTGTTTCAAAGTCTTTAATAATTATAAGTGGAATACCTTGTGCATTGTATGTTTGGAATTCAGTTTTAACATCATTTTGATTTACGTCTTTCATAGCATATTTAATGTGTTTTTTTTCTAGCCAATTTTTTAGCATTATACAAAAGTGACAGTTATCATTACCATATACAGTGACTGTTTTTTTCATTGTATTTCCTCCTTGTTTACATATATCCTATATACATTTTTAAAAGAGGAGAAACATCTTAAAAAATCAAAAAAATCGTTAAAAAAATTATAATTTTTGTTGATTCGGATTCTGTTTTTTAAGATATAGAAATTATTAAATGAAATACTGTTAAATTATGAATTCTTTTCTTTTCTTTCTAATGAAAAGATGGGATAATATAGAAATAGAACAGGAACATTTGTTCGTTTTTTTGTGTCTATTTTTGATTTTTATATGTTTCATTTCTCTTTTATTGTTGTAGGGAGTTATGAGGAGGGAGTTTTATGGGGAATAATCAACTTGATGTATTTTATGAGAAGTATCAAGATAAATTAAATCAGCCCATTGTTGAAAGTTTTTTGAGAGAAGATGAAAATTATGTTTTGTTTAAAAATGCAATTATAGATCCAACTGAAAAAAATAAACAAAGGTTAGATTTAGTTTTTAAACAACATTATAAAAAGGTAAAAATGATTAGTTACATTAGTAAACTTATATATTTTTATTCAATTGATTTTGATAAGAAGATTTCTCTTAATAAACAAAGACAATTATTAAATCTTGATACCCCCATTTCTACAGAAGAAAATAATATTACTTCAAAACTTGATGTTTTGGCATCTTCAAAAGAGGATTTAACTTATTTAGAATTTGAAAATATACAGGAAGATATTCAAGAGCATATTTCTAACGAAGTTTTATTTGCATCTTTAAATTTTTTATCAGACAAGCAACTGAAGATTTTAAAATTACTTTATATAATTAATTATAACAACAAGGAAGTTGCTGAATTGCTAGGTGAGTCAGAACAAACTGTTTCTTATAATCATAAAAAAGCCATTGAAAAATTAAGACAGTCTATGAATTTAAAAAGATGAGGTGTAATTAGAATGATGGTAATGCCAAATTTTAAATTTTCAAGTGACGATAATTTCGAAGAAATTTTAAATTTATTTTTACCTAAAATAAAAAAAAGTTTAAGAAATACACCACTTCAAGAAAGAGAAGATTTAGAACAAGAAATTAAACTAAAGATATATGAAAAGATAGATGTTTTTAATGGTTTTTCAGCACCTGGTTTCTTTGACTTTATAGAGGGAATTACCGGAGAATCTAAATTTTAGGTTTATTTTCATAATATAGGAACTGATGATTTTATATAGATTAAAATCATCAGTTTGGATTAAAGTATAAAATGTATCTAACACATGGTCTTTTTCTTCTTTATTAATCCCAATATATTTAAGGGTAATTTGTGGTGTACTGTGATTCAGTATATCTTGTAACATCGCCACATCTTTTGTTTGTTTATAGAACCAATAGCCGAAGGTTTTGCGCATGGTGTGGGTATCAATGGATTCTACACCAGCAAAATCTCCGGCTTTTTGCAATTGTCGATAGGTCTGGATTTTACTAATGGGTCAATCTCCTTTACGAGAAGGGAATAACCAGGTATTTTCTACTGTTTGGGCGTATTGATATACTTCGTTAAAAATAGAAGTAAGATTAACCATCCGTTCTTTCTTGGTTTTTCCTTCTTTTATTTTTAATTCTTTTCTACGTTTTCGTTTTAATTTTAAAATCATATGAGTTTCTAATTGAAGTAGATCACTTACTCGTAGACCTGTATTGATCCCAATCATGAATAAGATGTAGTCTCTTTCTGAACAGTGACGTTTAAGAGCCCATTTCATATCTTCAATTTGTTCTTTACTTCGGATGGGTTGGACATCAATGAGATGTGGTTTTTTATCCATGGGTTTCTGCATCTCTTTATTTATAGTGTTTTGAATGTATACTTTTCTTTCTGATTTAAAAGAAAATCGAAAAGCTTCAGCATATACATTTTTTTAGCATCAGGATTTATTATATTTGTTGCAATCTATACTTTCATTTTTTAAAAACAATACTATTTCAAAACTTCCAATACCGTTTGCTTCAAGATTTGTACGCCATCTAATATACAACCTCGGTCAAACGTCATATGAGGATGGTGTAACCCTGGTTTTAAATTCGCACCTAATCCTAGCATGACCGCTTTTAAATGAGGCCTTTTCACCGTATAATAATGAAAATCGTCACTTCCCGCTGTGCGAAGCGGTGCGGTGCAACCTTCTACTCCATATGTTTGCAGAATCCCCTTACGAAGGAACTGTTCCGCTTCCTCCGATACCACTGCCCCAGGTACATAATCGACCCAATCATAAGAAATCTTTACACCCATTGATTCAGCTGATTGAATAACTTTTTCTATCTTTTTCTTTAACTCTTCCAACAGTAAATTGCTTTCTGCCCTTACATCTAAAGCAAAATGAGCGTTCCCTGGAATGATATTTAAACTTTCACCGCCTGCTTGGCATCTCGTCATTTTAACGGAATAGGAATATTGCGGTGAAAGCCATATATTTTTCAATCCAATATTAATCATCGTAATGACATCGATTGCGTTCGTACCTTGGTGTGGCCGTGCACCATGAGCGTCAGTTCCAATTATATGAGCTTCTAAGAAGTCAGCCGCCCCGTGCCGGATAGATGGTGCTGCTTGCTTCAATGATAATTCCTCTACCGGTCGTAAGTGAATACCAAATAGGAAATCGACATCATCCACAACACCTTTCTCCACCATTTTCAGAGCTCCACTTCCCTTTTCTTCTGCAGGCTGGAAAATAAATCGAACTGTTCCTGTTTTCCAATCCGCCTGTTTTAACTGTAAAATGAGCCCCATCACAACCGTCATATGTGCATCATGGCCGCATGAATGATTTGCTTTAAACTCTCCATCTACTTCTTGCCATAATGCGTCCATATCACCTCGAACCGCGACAACCGGTTTCCCGCTCCCCATTTCTGCGATTACACCTGGACAATCATCAAATATTTTATATGATATTCCTTCTTCTTCAAGAAATTTAGTAATATAGGCCGTTGTATTGTATTCCTTCCAACTTATTTCAGGGTTCTCATGTAAATGTTGAAAAATCTCACTTAACCGATCCTGCAAATCTATTTTTTTCAACGTCTTGCTCTCCCTTCTAAAATCGCAACTATTCTTTTAAAACTATATTGGACGCTAAACAACCTTTTTTATTGATAACAATTCTGCTTCCCAAAAACATATTGAATATTCTTTCAAATGTCAAGAAATTCTACTTGGAGAAGAACACAAAAAGAAACAGATAATTCACAATTGTTCTCACGTTTTTTTGAAATATAATGTGAGGAAGTACCAGAAGAGAAATTAACATCACCGTTTTATTCCATCATTCCTTTATGAGGTTTTATCTCCATAATCTCACTCATATAACTATGTAACATCAGCTATCTCAAATTCACAAACTCATTGTCTTTCGTGCGCTCTTAGTTCCGCCTCTTGATGAAGAACATTTAGGATTAGATATCGGCTTAACAGATGAGGAACTAGAACGTGTCATCTATCAAGAAGTTTCAAATGTTCATCCAACTTACCAAGGAAACGGACTTCAAAAAATATTAGCGAAAGTGATTATGGAGCAATTAAAACAGTCTGATCACAACTATGAGTATGTTTGCTGCACCGTTGCGCCGTTTAATATCCCTAGTTTAAAAGATAAATTTGCTCAAGGTATGGAAGTTGCTACGCTAAAAGAAAAATATAACGATCGGTTGCGGTATGTGTTTGTGAAAGAGTTGTCGGGTGAGAGACAAAGAGAATGGGTGAATATAGAAAGGCTTCTTATAAGTGATATTGCTGGGCAGAAAAGGTTGCTGGCGAAAGGTTATCGTGGGTATGAGATGGAGTTTTGTAGTGGGGAGTATTGGGTTTGATTTGGGAAGTAAAATAACAATAGCACATTTTCTAATATTATTTATCCGAAGAAATAAAAAGGTGAGATACTACTATCTGTAGTGTATCACCTTTTTCAATGAGACGTCCTTCTTAGAAAACATAGAGAGAGCTTGATAATTTGTTCCCTACTCTTTTAGTTGTATGCCCTCTCTATAACTTCGAACAGCTTCTTAAGTAATACTGATAAAATAATTCATCAGACCACCCCATTCGATGCTTTAGCTCAGTTAAATATGCTAATAAAATAAATGGACCATCTGAATTGAACTCAAAAGAAACTCCTCTTTCTTGCAGATCATTTGCTAACGGAGTGATCATTTCCATATTTCCACTACGATAAATCGCCTCACCAGCAATAGAAACTTCCTTCACAAATTTTAATAGACCTCTTTCATGCAATTTCGCTTTTTGTGACTCATAAATGCCATACGCACAACTGAATAATACATCGATGTCCTTCAACGTAAGTGTTTCTTTTCCAATGAATAAATTTTGTGTTTCTTTTTCGAACACCCGAATAATTGGAATGTCCTGCTTTTTTTCTTTCAAAGCATGCAAGATACTCATGTAATACCATGATTGATCACGTTTTCCACGCTTAAAACGTGACCATACTTGATCTTCTTCTCTTTCTACGTCCTCTTGAATGGACCGTAAGTTATGTAATTTATCTGCGATGATTAAAGTAATCTCTTCATTCGAACGGTGTGGAAGAGATAGGATAGTATGTTTTTTTCTTTCTTCCCATGGCAACGATTTCTCTGGCTCTGAAGCCGCCTGAACCAATTTCAACACTTCTTCGCCAAAATGCTCACACAACTCAGCCGCGGTTGTATTCGTATCTTCTAAAGTATCGTGCAATAACCCTGCAGCAATCACTTCATCACGCTGCTTTGCTTTCTGTAAAATGAGTGCTACTCCAAATGGATGGATAATATATGGAATGTTAGTACCTTTGCGCATTTGGCCTTTGTGCTTAATCGCAGCAAACTGCATCGCTTTCTCAATTAATCTGCTCATGTACCTCATCTCCTTTATTTATATTCATAACATAAACACCGCTCAGAATAAAATCTTCCGAGCGGTGTTTACTTCTCCAACCACATGTTAATTTACATTTTCTTCCGATTATTAAAGCCCTTCAACTTTACTAGAAACTTCTTTTACAGTTAACACTTCCTTAACTCGGACACGCCCATCCCATGAGAAGTTTGTCCACATTCTTAACAATGTTTCTACTGGGCCTCTACTAAATCTTCTCAAGTAATAGTGGCTGGCAACCGCCTGAACGGCATAAATTACAATCGCTAAAATAACGCTCAAAATCATGCCCATCTTACCAAATTGCCCAAGACCATATCCATAAAAAATGGATGTACAAATAACCGTTTGCATTAAGTAATTCGTCAGCGACAGTTTTCCGATATTTTCAAAGACCCTTCGAAGCATCCATTTAGATGATTTTGTATAAAAATAGGCAAACAGAAAAATATACCCAAGTGACAACAAATTCTTTCCAAGCATATCACCTACACCTACCCAATCGTTTTTAGGCGCTAAGTAAGGCATCAGCTTTAAAACAAGACTGATTGGGATGAATAGAAAAATCCCTTTCACATACAACGAGCGTTCCTTTATCGGATTCGCAAACCAATTTACCTTTGCCGCATACATCCCGAATAAAAATAATGGTGCAGACATAAATGGCAAAAACAAGAAAACAAATAAGTAAAACTCATCTGGCAAATCTAACGGATCTTCATTGAGTCGATGCTCTTTAATTTCTGCATAACTTCCACTTCCATAAACCTTCTTCGTTTGTTCAATATAATGGGCCATTTTTTCTTTCTCCTTGGCCGTCTCTTCCATATGTCCATACCCCATGAATGAAGTAAGGACTAATAGAATAATTCCCCAAACCATCAATGTTTTCTTCTTGCGGTTTAAAAATAGTAATAGGAAAAAACCCATCAATCCGTAAAAGGAAAGAATATCTCCTTCCCATAAAAAATGACCGTGTAACAATCCAAGAACAAAAAGAAATAAAAAGCGTCTCACAAAATACCGTTTTACCTTTACCCCTTTTCGCTCAAGACTTTCCTTCATTTTAATCATTGAATAACCAAATAGAAACGTAAAAATAGGCATGAAACTACCTTCTATCAGAACTTTTACAGCTTTATAAACTCCTAGATTTGCCGTAGATAATGAATAAAAATTAATTTCATCCTTACCAAATATTCCGTACTGAAAAATCAACATATTAGCCAACAATATACCTAATAAACTAAATCCCCTTATACCATCAACTGTAGAAACTCGATATTTATCCATTTTTTATCCCCTTACATGTTTTTGCTACTTTTAATTTACAATTTTAACCTTTCTATTAACGAAACAAGAGATTAACATTTCATAAACCTTTTTTACTTCCGTTCAAGTTCTCGTAATGTTCGTATGCTAATATAGTTACCGAGGTGGATAAGAATGGAAAACAAAAGTATTTTGCTTGTAGACGACGAAAAAGCTATTGTAAAAATGATTGAAATGGTGTTAAGAAAAGAAGGATTCAGCCATATTTATACTGCACATACAGCTACAGATGCTTTAGCAATTCTAGAAAAAAATTCAATTGATATGATCGTGCTAGATGTTATGCTTCCTGATTATAGTGGATTTGAATTATGCCCAAAAATCCGTGCAATTTCAAATGCTTATATTTTATTCTTAACAGCTAAAGTATCGGATCTTGACGTCTTAACTGGATTTGCGATTGGCGGAGATGATTACGTCACAAAGCCATTTAACCCACTCGAGATTGCAGCGAGAATTAAAGCGCATTTTCGTAGAACTTCATCCGTAGAAATTTCACGAATCCTTAACAAGAAGAAGCAATATAACTTCGGAAGGTTTTTAATAGATGAAGACAAAGGAGAATTATTTGTGAACGGTCAGCCAGTTTCTTGCCCGACCCAAGTATATTTACTTTTATTGTATTTGTGCAAACACCCAAACAAAGTATTCTCAAAATCCGAACTTCTAGAAGCCGTTTGGGGATTTACCCATTACGTAGATGATAATACCGTATCTGTCCATGTAAGACGAATTCGAGAACGAATTGAAGAAGATCCAAGTCAACCGCAATTTTTATTAACGGTCCGTGGCCTCGGATACAAACTGGTTCAGGAGAAATAATATGAAACCATTACGAAGAAGGTTAATTTTTCACTTCTCTCTTCAATTTATTACCTTATCAATTGGGATGATTTTATTAGTTTTTGCTCTATTTTTTTTATTGATTCAACAAATTAGTAGCCAAGAATTAAGACGGAACTTTCAAGCCGGGATACTAGATTGTATTACGACCGATACGATAATCGAAAATGGCGAGGCAAAAATTGATAAGAAATGGGAAAAATTGCTTCGCGAAAGACAAATGTGGGCACAAATTGTCAATGATCAAGGACATGTGATTACATCAAGCAATGCGCCTTCCTCCCTGCCTGAACACTATTCTGTAGGCGACATTTTAGAAATAAAAGAAACGAAACATTTTAGTGAATTTACCGTTTTAACTAAAGTTGATAATACATATAAAAAAGACCATATTTTTATGGTTGGATATAAAGATACACAACAGGATGTATTGGAAGGATTTGTTAAAAATTACAGCTTACATGGTCAGATTTCCAAAACAAATAGAGCTGAATTTGAAGAACAGCTCAAAAAAACAAACGGCACACTTCATATTATTAACAAACAAGGGGATATTATCGAGAATATTGGGAAGCCAATGAATCTAAAAAAATATGATCCTTTAGATATTGTTTCAAGAGAAACCGCACCTGGTATTCATTCAACGAAGATGTCTGTTTATAATGATCCTTCTTCCGATAAGATTTGGATTTTACATACACCAAAAAAGAAAGATAAAAATCAAACACTATCTATCATGGAGGAATATCTTATTGGTTTTGGTATCGTAAGTGCCATCGTGTTGTTAATTACAATTACCCTTTCTTCTTGGAACGGTTTCCGTTATGGCAGACCGCTATTTCTTTTTACAAGTTGGTTAGAAAGAATGGAACAAGGCAATTATGATGAAGTATTAACTGAAAAAGAAAGAAAAAAAATTTACCGCAAAAACGGTAAAGTAAGAATGCGTTATCGTTTGTATAAAGAAGTTATCAATGCTTTCTACAAAATGGCGGAAAAACTAGATGCATCGGTAAAAGAACGAGCAAAGCTGGAAAAAACACGAGAAGAATGGATGACCGGTATTTCTCATGACCTTCGTACCCCCCTGTCTTCCATCCAAGGATATGGACATTTATTAGAAAGTGGGCATTATGATTGGTCAGCCGAAGAACTTGAAGAAATAGGAAAAACGATTCGCGAAAAAGGAGATTACATGCTTCACCTAATTGAAGATTTTTCACTTACGTTTCAGCTAAAAAATAATAATCTCCTTCTTTCTAAAGAAACATATCAATTGAATAATCTCCTTGAAACAATTTTTAATAGATTTTCCGATGATCGAACATTACAAGACTATCGCTTTCACTTTAAGCCTATTCATAAACAAGTAGAAATTGAGGCAGATAGAAAATGGTTCGAGCGAATGATGGACAACTTAATTTTTAATGCCATTAAACATAATCCTAGCGGAACAACTATCACCATTGGGGCCTCTGAATCTCCAAAAGGACTACAAATCTGTATTGAAGATAACGGTGTCGGCATGGATGAAGAAACGATGGGCCAGTTATTTGAACGCTATTACCGCGGAACGAACACCGATGAACAAATAGAAGGAGTCGGCCTTGGTATGAGTATCGCCAAACAAATCGCTACTCTCCATGGAGCTACATTAGAAGTACAATCTGAAATTGGAAAGGGAACAAAAGTGGATATATACTTATCAAAAGCTTCCTCGTTATAATGAGGAAGCTTTTCTTTATGTATAACGGCTTAAAAACTATTATCTCGGAGATTGACTTCCCCATTTCTTATGCTCCATTGCACATTTATTAGCTGATCTCACTATTTTCTATGTAATGGCTAGCGGCTAATGTCGAGAAACTTAGCTACTTTTGACTTATTATGCTTTTTAACAATTACTTATTTTTTGGCGCCTTCCATTAAAGATCGATATTTAATTCTTACTCATTCTATATAAAAGAAAGATGAGACACTACTAGTAGTAGCGCTCACCTTTCTTTTATTTATAACAATTTCCCCGTTTACTTCTCGCTCTTTTCAAGCCAAGCCACACACTCCACATGTCCAGATTATATGCGGCAATACAATAGGGTGTTTGTGAGTTCAGTTATAAGAAAAGAAGCAATTATAAACTAAAACTGTAGTGCAATAGTAATTGCTCCAACGATGTCACTGTTAAATAGTCATTTTCCAGCTTGATAATGCTAACCAGTTTTCCAGTTCCTTATAATCAGGCATTATTTTCCCAACAAGGCGCCAAAAGGATCGATCATGATTTAGATGGACCATATGGCACATTTCATGAACGACTACATAATCGATTACCCTCGGCGGTGCCATTGCTAGCTTCCAATTAAATGTTAACTGCAGCTTTGAATCACAGGTTCCCCAGGTACGGTTACTATCTGAAATACGGATTGAACGCGGCTTTGTTTTAAAGTTACTTTGATACGATTTTATACTCTTCTCTACTAACCCTTTGCACTGCTGATAATAAAATCGTTTCAAAGCCTGCTTTATTTTCTCATCCTCAAGCTGTTTCACATATATATGCAACTTACCTTCTTCAAACACTGCACTGTCTTGCCCAATACTTGCGTCTTGAGAAATCTGTATCGGATATGTATTCCCTAAATATAAAAAGCTCTCCCCTTGATCATAGATTTTCTCCTGTGGCCCAAGCATTCTATCCTTCATTTCCTTGCGTGTTTTCTGAATCCAATCCCACTTCTCCTCTAGCAATTGGATTACGTATTCAACAGGCGTTCCTTTAGGAGCCTGAACTTCAACATTTCCGTAAGAATCTATGTAAATACGTACGGATTTTTTCTTCTTGTAATTTATATGAAAATTAATTGTCTCACCTGAGTATGTATGTATCATTTCATCACCTAGAGTATTCGTTCGTGTTATTTTTGCATTATGCCTATGCATGATGTATTAAAAATGATTAAAAAATAAGAGTAGGATAAAAACTTCCTACTCCATCCATCGTATCGTTTCCTTTCTTAACATGAATACACATGTGCACTCACCATGCAAATACATGTAATATTAATTAGTTACAACACTTGTTGCTTCGAGATAATTTTCTTCCACATCATTTATGTGTAAAAGAATTCGCAATTCCTTATCCTCTATATTTTACAGCTAATCCCTTTAAGAAATTCCTTGCGTATCTATCACCGCACTCTTTATAATTCTTATGGCCTTCTTTTCTTAATAAAGCGCTTAATTCTCCTTTTGTTACCTTGACTCCTACTTCTTCTAATATATCAAGCACATCCTCACTCGTTAATGATAGTGCTATTTTTATTTTCTTTAGAAGAAGGTTATTGGCACTTTCATTACTTTGTAAAGGCATCGCTTGTCTATCCGGTTGCCCTGGTTTTGGATTTTGTTTTCCTCTTTTAAAAATAATAAAGCCATTCAAAAATGACTCTAACATAATATTATCGCATGTTAGTACGTAATCACTTTCAACTACATCACCATCATTGTCAGCTTCATTCTGAGGACTTTTCTTTAATTTTGTAAGCATCCCAACTACTTCTTCTTTCGTTACTTCAATGCCACCAAGTTTAAATATCTCCACCATATCTGTATCTTTTATATCCATAGAATATCTTACTCTCTTTAATATATCATTATTGCTCATACCCATTGTTAATCCTCCTAAAATGTTGATTATTTATCCAGCAGTCAAAGTGTATACTCTAACATGCTCTAAATTATCATGTTAAATAAAATCGTATCACCAAGAATCGTCCTTAAGATTGTATTCCCCAACACTTTTAAGCTAATGCCCACTAAATTAATACTTTAACACTTTAAAGACATGTTTTATAGTTTTACCCGAATTAATACTTGTGAAGGTTATACCAAAAACCCCAAGAAGACCTTGAGTCTGAAGAAAGATTAACATGATTTTTTGATTCATTCTTGTCTCTTTCATTACGCCTGTGGATTTGGTCTATATTTGTTAAACCCGGAAGTACGCTTATAAGATTCTTTCCGCCGCAACATTAAAATGCTGCCATTTGTACAGAACTGGAGATAGCAACCATAGACATTGCCTCGGTACCATGAATTCAAGTACATCTCTATAAATCATGCTTGTAGTAAAATAACCCGAAGCGTTGACTAAAAGAAAAAGCAGTGCTTTGATTTCTCAAAAACACTGCCCGTTTCCTGCCCAAAACTTATTTTACGAAAGACGACTTTCCCGCATTCAGCCTCCACAGTTCATTGTCCCCGTCCCATCAACATTCTTTTTCAAAGTTATCAAGCAATGCACGCACTTCATCTGTTGATTTCGTACTCATCAATTGATTTCTTAATTCAGCAGCTCCATGGAATCCTTTGACATAAATTTTGAAAAAGCGATGAAGCCCTGTGATTGAACGTGGCAGTACTTCCGCATATTGATCTTGAAGATCAAGCTGCAGTCTTAAAAGATCAAGGTATTCTTTACTGCTATGCTCTTTTGGCTCTTTTTCAAAAGCAAAAGGATTTTTAAAAATACCTCGCCCGATCATAACGCCATCAATACCATATTGCTGGGCAAGCTGCAGCCCAGTTTGACGATCAGGAATGTCTCCATTGATTGTTAGTAGCGTATTTGGTGCGATACGGTCACGTAATTTTTTGATTTCCGGAATTAGCTCCCAATGCGCATCTACTTGGCTCATTTCCTTTCTTGTACGTAAATGAATAGAAAGGTTCGCAATATCCTGTTTTAAAATATGCGTTAGCCACTCCTCCCACTCATTTACATCCTTATAGCCAAGTCGTGTTTTCACGCTGACAGGCAGCCCGCCCGCTTTTGCTGCTTGAATAAGTTCTGCCGCAACGTCTGGACGCAGAATAAGGCCACTACCTTTCCCTCTCGATGCCACATTCGGTACAGGGCAGCCCATATTAATATCGATGCCTTTAAATCCTAGCTCTGCCATGCCGATACTCATTTGACGGAAATATTCGGGATTATCCCCCCAAATATGTGCCACCATTGGCTGTTCATCTTCTGTAAAAATCAAACGGCCACGCACACTTTTCATACCCTCTGGATGACAATAACTATCCGAGTTTGTAAACTCTGTGAAAAATACATCCGGTCGACCGGCTTCACTTACTACGTGACGAAAAACAACATCTGTCACATCTTCCATTGGTGCAAGTACAAAAAATGGTCGTGGTAAATCACGCCAAAAATTATCTATCATTTCAAACTCAAATCCTCTCACTATGAAGCCAAATGTTCCACTTCTTTTACACTTATATTATGCTTAATAACTTATTATCAAACACAAGTACATTTGGACATTTATAATTTGTGAAAAACTATTGTGAAAATCGGCAATGTTTATTTTAACTAAAATCGGTCCTGAATGGTATTTTTATAAACAAAAAAGCAGGTGGCATAGATTTTTTCTATATCAACTGCTTTTCTATTATACCAACTTCAACCAAGCCACACACTCCACATGCGTAGTATGCGGGAACATATCCACAGGCTGAACCTCCTGCGTCTTATACCCACCTTCTTCAAGCACCTTCAAATCACGAGCAAGTGTCGCTGGGTTACATGATACATATACAACATGTTTTGGTTTCATGTCGATGATTGTGTCTAATAGTGCTTCATCGCAGCCTTTACGAGGCGGATCGACGACGATTGTGTCGGCGATGATACCTTGTTTGTACCAGTTTGGGATAACTACTTCTGCTTCTCCTACGCCAAATTCAACGTTTGTCATGTTGTTTAATTCTGCGTTTCGGTTTGCGTCTTCGATTGCTTCTGGAACGATTTCAACGCCGTATACTTTTTTTGCTTTTTGCGCTAGGAATAAGGAGATTGTTCCTATGCCGCAATATGCGTCGATGACTGTTTCGTTTCCATCTAGTTTTGCGTACTCGAGTGCTTTGTCATATAGCACTTTCGTTTGTGTTGGGTTTACTTGATAGAAAGAACGTGCTGAAATCGCAAATTTAATGTCACCGATAAAGTCATAAATATATTCTGATCCGTATAGGACTGTTGTCGCGCTGCCGAAAATGACGTTTGTCCGTTTGTTGTTTACGTTTTGGACGATCGATTTTACACTTGGGAACTTCGCTGTGATTTCGTCGATGATTGCCTGTTTGTTTTGAAGTTCTGCGGTGCGTGTAATAAAGACAAGCATAATTTCCCCTGTTACTTGTCCGTAGCGAGCCATAACGTGACGAAGTGTTCCTTTGTGGCGCTCTTCGTTGTACGCTGTTATGCCGTGCTTTTCACAAATGCGTTTTACTTCTTGAATTAATGTATCGTTTTCTTCTGCTTGGATTAAGCATGTTTCCATATTAATGATGTCATGCGTTCCTTGGCGGTAAAAGCCAGCGACAAGTCCGCCTTCACGTTCGCCAATTGGTACTTGTGCTTTATTTCGATATACCCATGGGTTTTCCATACCAAGTACAGGGTGAACGGGTACATCATGTAGTCCGCCGATGCGCTGCATCACGTCACGTACTTGTTTTTCTTTTGCTTGTAGTTGTCCTTCATATGTTAGGTGCTGAAGCTGACAACCGCCGCACTGATTGTATACTGGGCATTCTGCGTCTTTGCGATATGGACTTTCTTTATGAAGCTTCATTAAACGACCAAAAGCAAAGTTCTTTTTTACTTTAATAATTTTAATTTGCGCTTCTTCACCTGGTAATCCGTTTTTGACGAAAATAGGATAGCCCTCCACTTTCGCAACACCGGCGCCGTCATGTGTTAAATCTTCAAACACTACATCTATAAACTCGTTTTTTTCAACTGGTGGCGTCATTTTATTACTCATTTTCCGACCTCTCTTTTTTCATAACACTGCGTTACATTTTACCATACTCCCTCGCTCTTTAGCCATTGGAAGAAAAAATCTATTGACGACAATTCTTTATAAATGTTACGCTACTACTAATTGCATACGGATGGTGTTACCTCATATATACTTGATGATATGGATCGAGAGTCTCTACCCGGCAACCGGAAATTGCTGGACTATGGGGAAAACTAATGAATAGTAGCTTTTTTATTATATATATAAAGACTCATATTGATTAGCTTTCTCGCATAGAAGGAAGTCGATCTGTATGGGTCTTTTTTTATTTTTATTTTAAAGGTCAGACATCATACGTATGACTTGAAACCTTTGAGGGTAACTCCTCTATTTACTTAACAACATCTGAAAGGAGAAGATTTTGTGCACTATGTAATGAGTATTATCGGCATTCTTGCCGTATTAGGAATTTGTTTTGCTTTCTCTACCAACAGAGCAAAAGTGAATTTCCGCGCTATTATTATTATGCTTGTTTTCCAAATTTTAATTGGTTGGTTTGTATTTGGAACAAAGATTGGTCAGCAAATTATTGTTTTTATCGGTCAAGTTTTCAATAAATTAATTAAACTTGGTACGACAGGTGTAGACTTTTTATTTAACGGCATTCATAAAGATTTTGTCTTTTTCTTTAATGTATTATTAATTATTGTCTTTTTCTCTGCACTACTTTCTATTTTTAGTTATCTTGGCATTTTACCTTTTATCGTTCGCGTTGCTGGCGGTGCGATTTCAAAAATTACAGGTTTGCCGCGTGTGGAATCGTTCCATGCTGTAAACTCAGTCTTCTTTGGATCAAGTGAAGCATTACTTGTTATTAAAAATGACCTACAGCATTTTAATGCAAACCGTATGTTTATCATTTGCTGCTCGGCAATGAGCTCTGTATCAGCTTCTGTCACAGCATCTTATGTGATGATGTTAGATACAAAATATGTATTAGTAGCCTTGCCGCTAAACTTATTCTCCAGTCTTATCGTTTGTTCATTATTAACACCAGTTGATACGGCACAAGAGGATGAAAAGCTCCAAAAGTTCGATAAAAATATGTTTGGTAACAGCTTAATCGATGCAATGATTAACGGTGCATTAGACGGTTTAAAAGTAGCCGGAATTGTTGCGGCATTAATGATTGCTTTTATCGGTGTAATGGAAGTTGTAAACTTCGTAATCTCTTCCGCTTCAGGTGCAATTGGTCATAAAATTACATTACAACAAATTTTCGGTTACATTCTTTCACCATTTGCTTTCTTAATGGGAATTCCAGCACATGATGTTATTTCTGCTGGCGGTATTATGGGAACGAAGATTGCATTAAACGAATTCGTTGCGATTTTAGATTTAAAGAAAATCATGACAACATTATCCCCTCGCACAGTTGGGATTGTAACAGTATTCTTAATTAGCTTTGCAAGCATTAGCCAGATTGGCGCAATCGTTGGTACAATTCGTGCTCTATCTGAAAAACAAGGGAGCGTTGTATCACGCTTTGGATGGAAACTCCTTTGTGCTTCAACATTAGCTTCTATTTTATCTGCGACAATCGCAGGATTATTCATTTAACTAGCAGATAGCTTCCTATTTTAAAAATAGGAAGCTATTTTTTATTTTCTTCACAAAACCTATATATAGTTTCATTCTTTCAACATACAACTCACCACTATGCAAAACACACCATGACAGCTACTTGCTTTCTCCTTTTTGTTTTAAACGTTGCACGTGGCAGAAAAAGTCCCTGACCGTTTCTATGCACGGCCAGATGCTCTCGTCCTCTCCTAAAAAGAAAGAGGGTTTTTATGTCGATTTTTCAATATAATTGATTCATTTAAGTGTATACATTTATTATTATTTATTCGTTGTATAAGTATAGGGAGGACAAATAATGAAAAAAGAAGATATACTCGCCTCCTATCTTATCAATTTAGGAGAGGAAGTGTTCAACCTATTACTAGCGAAAGGAGCAAAAAAAGAAGATGCTGAAGATATAATTCAAAACACTTTTTACAAAGTGTACACACTTCTGGATGATCTAACTGAAAGCAATATACGTCCGTGGTTTTTTAGAGTCGCACTCAATGAATATATTGACTTAAAAAGAAAAAAAGAGCAGCAGAACATCTACTTAACTGAGGAAATTTATTCAAAGCTACAATATACAGACAGCGAATTTGATGCACTTTTAAATAAAGATGAGATTTTCTATTTATTAAAAGATGTCAAAAAAGAATATAAAGAGGCTTTCTTTTTAAAGTATTACTATGATTTTTCATATGAAGAAATTGCGACTATTTTGGACATTAAAGTAAGCAGTGTAAAACAAAAATTATATCGTGCACGTAAATTTATTCAGTCAAAAATAGGAGGAAAACATTAATGGACACTTCGTTAAAAGATGCTTTAAAAAAAGCTAAACGAAAACAATTACTAAAAATCGTCATTACTTCTATTATCGTTGTACCTATTCTATTACTAATCTTTTATAAAGCTGGCAATTACTTTGCGGCAAAAAGTTCTACAAGACTTCACGAACAACTCTTTTTACATAATGAAATTGCCGAACCTAATATCAAAATCAACTCTCAAGTTACGAGTAACTCCTCCATGTTTGGTGGTAACATTGTGACGAATCGCTCTAAAAATATTAATGGTTATTTAGTACAATGGAGCACACTTACAAGTTCGTATGATTGGCTTCGCGTTAATATCGATCACAATGAGTTAATACCAGGATTTTATTGGTCTGATACAGAGTTCTATGAGTATGATAAACAAACAAAGAAGAAAGTTGCGACATTTTATCATCCATCTATTAAAAAGTACTATGATGGTGTACAAAATGAACTAGGTGAAATTTCACAAATGGAAAATCACGTTGCGGAAGTTGCAATTTCTTTCGATCAGCCTTATACATTACAAGAAATTCAAGCAAAGATTCCCGATAACTTAAACATCGCATGGTTATATATGACATCACCAATTGCAGATGAAAGTAAGGGACCTGCTGGTGTGCCTGTTTATGGATTCGATCCATCTGATTCACCGAAAAAGGCATACAATAGCTTTATTGATGCACTTAAAAAATATGATACAGATGGTAGTGACGAAACAATCCAGAAGTTTTTAAAATCAAATAAAAATAAACAGTTTGATGAGGTAAAAATTTTAGGGGTAATGCTGACTGGTCAAACCAAAAATTTTAAGGCCTTAGAAAATCAAGATTTTATTCGTGGTGCTTCTGTAGGGGCTACTGCACAAATCGTCCCTTATATTAAGCCGAAGAAATAATAAGCAAGAGACCAGATGAACATTTGGTCTCTTTTATTTGTTAATCTGTCCTTTTGTTATAACAGACAAACAAAAAATACAGTATGAACATCCCATTTCATACCGTTTTTTTAACATACAAGTTGCTGCCATACAAACTACACCGTGACCGCTACTCGCTTTCTCCTTTTTGTTTTAAATGTCGCATGTGGCAGAAAAAAGCACTGACCGTTTCTATACACAGCCTAATGCTCTCGTCTCCCTAAAAAAGGATGTTTTTTATATCGTTTTTTCTGATACATATACATCTTCCTGATAAGTTATAAAAATCCAGCATCTTTGTCGTAATTATCCAAAAAAGGATATTCCCCTCTCCATTCGAGAATGATATGATTAACAAGGATATAATACACAATAGAAGGATGGATATGATGAAGAAATACGCACTATTGGCTTTACTTTCTTCTACTATTCTCGTAGGCTGCAACGCTAGCGTAACTAGTGATAAACAGAAAAAAGAAGCAGCTACCGAGAAGAAAAAAGTTGAAGCGAAAACAGTCGACGTTCCCTTAGCACAAGGGAATATAACATGGGAGCCTTTTGCACCTGATGCAAAAAATACCGTGCTCTATATGAACAATTTAAAAGATGCGTTTAAAGAAGTACAATACCACGTTTGGCGCACTGCTGATGGCCCTGAAAGCAAACAAACATTTTCATCACATGAAAAAGAACGTAACTTTGCTTTCCCATTCCACTTAAAAGCTTTCAATTTGAAACGCGGGGAATATCAAATTGAAACAACAGGATTAAAAGAAGATGGCACACAAGTACCTCTTGCTAAATCTACAATTACATTCCAACAATCTGTACCAATTCTAATGTATCATGCAATTGAAAAATACTCAGGACCCGGTGACGGTGAATTAGGTTTGTATGTACCACCAGAACAGTTCGAATTACATATGAAATATTTAAAAGATAATGGGTATACAATGCTGACTTTTGAACGTTGGGGTGATATAAATCGTGTTAATAAACCTATCTTTATAACGTTAGACGACGGCCGAAAAAATAATATGAATGCCCTTAAAATTTTACAAGGTTTAAAAGATGACAAATTTCACCCAGCAGCAACAGAGTTTATCGTTGCCAATGATATTGATGCACCAAATCGTCTTTCAAAAGATGAAATTAAACAGATGGTCGATTCTGGTATTTTCTCTATCCAATCGCATACATCTACTCATGCAATGATGGCTTTTTCAAACAATTACGATGAAGAATTACGGGTTTCAAAGGAGAAAATTCAAAGTCTTACTGGTCAGAAAATCATTGCTCTTGCGTATCCAGTAGGTTCTTATAACGATCAAGCTGTTGCAGAAACAAAAAAATATTACGAATTTGCAGTAACAACAGATCATGGCAATCATCTGACCAAAGGTTTACCGAACGAGCAATATTTAATTAAACGCCATTTTGTTGGACCTAAAACAACAATGGGTGAATTTACGGCATTGGTAAGAGAGCGCAATTAATAATATAAATTCCTGCCGCATAACAGCGACTGCTATGTGGAAAAATGAAAATGAATTTATATATTGTAAGGCTGTTTTTATGAATAAAGCAGCCTCTTCTTATACTTTGATTAAAGGATGCTTATACTATGAAAAAATATATTTCTACTATACTACTCTCTACTCTGTTCATCGCTGGTTGTAGTAATTCGACGCAAACAGAACCGAAAAAAGAAGCAGCAGCTTCCAAGCAGCAAACCGCTAAGAAAACAGAGGCGAAAGTGCAGCCTCAAGGGGCTATTTCATCGAATCCAATTACACACGAATCAACAAATACTGTTATCTATACAAAAGATGTAAAAGATCCCCTTACAGAGGTGCAATATAAAATTTGGCGCACTGCTGACGGAAAAGAAAGTGTAAAAACATTTTCTTCTAAAGAAAAAGCAAATCATTTTTCTTTACCGTTCGATCTGAAAGAATTTGAAGGAAAGCGCGGAGAATATCAAATTGAAGCAAATGGTGTAAAAGAAGATGGAAAAATAGTTCCACTTACAAAAGGAGCAATTGTCTTTCAGCAGCATGTACCGATTCTAATGTACCATGCGATTGATGATTATAAAGCAGGCGACGGTATTAAAGACCTTTTCGTCTCCCCTGCCAACTTTGAAGCGCAAATGAAGTATTTAAAAGATAATGGCTATACACTTTTAACCTTTGAACGTTGGAACGACATTAACAAAGTGAACAAACCAATTTTCGTTACATTTGATGATGGTATGAAAAATAATCTAAACGCTTTTCATATTTTACAAAAGCTTAAAGATGACAAATTCAGACCAACTGCAACAGAATATATGATTATCAATTCCATCGATACAGATGGTTCTCTATCTACAGCTGATATAAAAGAAATGGTGAATTCCGGAATCTTCTCTGTTCAATCTCATACAGCAACACATGCGGATTTACCAAAAATCACAAACTATGAAGAAGAGCTAAAAGGTTCAAAGGAGAAACTAGAAAAAATTACTGGAAAACCCGTTATTGCTATTGCTTATCCATTCGGCCATGTAAATGATCAAGTTGTTGCAGAAACGAAAAAATACTATCAATTTGCGACAACAACGAAACCTGGACAATTTATTACAAAAGGTGAACAAGATGAGTTATTACGTATGAAACGTGTCCGTATTCATAACAACACGACTGTAGAACAGTTTGCGTTAGCAATTAAATAAGAAAATAGAACCCGATTACAATTGGGTTCTATTTATAATTTCAGAATTTTCCTGTATTATGTATATAATAAATATTGAAACAAAGGAGAATACATATGTCATTTGAACAAACATTAGAAAAGTATGCTGCACTAGCCGTAAATGTCGGAGTAAATATTCAACCGGGACAAACATTAAGTATTGGCGCACCAATTGAAGCTGCCCCGTTCGTTCGTCTTGTTACAAAAAAAGCTTATGAATCTGGAGCAAAACATGTATACGTTGACTTTGTAGATGAGCAATTATCACGCTTAAAATTTGATTTAGCACCAGAAGAAGCGTTTGCTGAATTCCCTGCTTGGAAAGCACGTGCACGTGAGGAACTAGCAAAAGAAGGCGCAGCATTTATGTCTATTTACGCAGAAAATCCAGATTTATTAAAAGGTGTGGATCCAAAGCGTATTGCGAGTGCAAACCGAGCAGCTGGGGAAGCGATGAAAACAGTTCGCGAATATATGCAAGCTGACAAAGTAAGCTGGTGTGTGATTTCTGTTCCAACAGTAGAATGGGCAGCAAAAGTATTCCCAGATGTCCCGAAAGAAGAACAAGTCGCAAAATTATGGGATGCTATTTTCCAGGCTACTCGTGCGAACTTAGAAAACCCTGTTGAAGCATGGAACGAACATAACGATAACTTACATACGAAAGTACACTACTTAAACGATAAACACTATAAAGCATTATCCTATAAAGGACCAGGCACAGATTTAACAATCGAACTTCCTGAAAAACATTTATGGGTTGGCGCTGGCAGCGTTAACGAAAAGAATGTACCATTCATGGCAAACATTCCAACTGAAGAAGTATTTACAATGCCATTAAAAACAGGTGTAAACGGCTATGTAACAAGTAAAAAGCCATTAGTTTATGCCGGAAATGTGATTGATAACTTCACACTTACATTTGAAAACGGACGCATTGTAGACTACAAAGCTGAAGTTGGCGAAGAAACATTAAAACACTTAGTTGAAGCAGATGAAGGTTCTCACTTCTTAGGAGAAGTTGCATTAGTACCTCACGATTCACCTATTTCTAATACAAATATTTTGTTCTACAATACATTATTTGATGAAAATGCATCTTGCCATTTAGCAATCGGTAATGCTTATGCTTTCAACTTAGACGGCGGTAAAACAATGTCAAAAGAAGAACTTGCAGAAAACGGTGCAAACTCTAGTATTACACACGTAGACTTTATGATTGGCTCCGGCGAACTAGATATTGATGGTATTACAGCAGATGGTACTCATGAACCAATCTTCCGTAAAGGGAATTGGGCGTTTTAATTGTAAAGTTACAATAAAATTATTTCATTTTAAAACCTAAAACAAACATAACCCCGTTCTAAATTTAGGACGGGGTTATGTTTGTTTTAATGAATAAAATTTAAAATATTTTTAATTTTATTCAATATTATATTGAATATTTTTTATAAAAAGTTTAATATCATTAAAGTAAGGTGGTGGTTATTTATGGAAAGGGAAGAAATTCCTTCATGGGTTCTCGCTTTAGATAAAGAGTCTTTAGAATTTATTAGAAAGTTCATATTGAATTCTGGCTCTTTAAAAAACATGTCTAACTTGTATGATGTTTCTTATCCAACAGTACGTGCCAAATTAGATAGGTTAATAAAAAAGATCGAAGTACACAGTAAAGAAGATGATGTAGAGTTTGTAAATATGATTAAGGGACTTGTTATTGATGAGCGAATTAGTCTAGACGTTGCTAAAATCATCATAGAAAAATATAAAAAAGAAAGGGATGTTTAATTATGAATCCTATAGTTGGAATACTAGTTACTATTGTTATAATAGTTACGCAAGCCTTTTTATCATCTCGAAAAAACCCTTATTTAGGTGGAATTTTCCCTTTAGCATACATAGGTTTTATTAGCTTCTTTTTTAATAAGCTAATAACCAATGGTGATTATTTTTCTACATGGCTAATGATAATAGCTGGTTTATGCAGTTTTTTAAGTATATGGGCTTCAGGCAGAAAACGTTTTAAAAAAAAGAGACAAAAAGAATTAGATCTAATTGAGTTACAGAATCTCTAATTTCAAGAAATCTTTGTATTGTTAAATTTTTTTCATTTTATAAGGTAACATGAGATACTATCACATCATCAGAAAGCTTAATGTAAATTAGTACCCATACAATAAAAAATCGCATCAACGGTTTCGTTGATGCGATTTTTTTTTATAGTCCTAATGAAATATATTTAATTTCTAAATACTCTTCAATTCCAAAGTGACCACCTTCACGGCCGATACCACTTTCTTTAAATCCACCAAATGGCGCTTGTGCAACCGATGGAAGACCGTCATTTAAACCAATAATTCCATATTCCAATGCTTCACTAATTTGAAACGCTTGGCTAATATTTGTTGTAAAGACATATGCTGCTAAGCCATACGGTGTGTTATTCGCACGCTCAATTACTTCTTCAGCTGTTTTAAATTTGGCAACAGGTGCAACCGGCCCAAATGTTTCTTCTGTCATACATAACATCTCATCATTCGCTTCACCGATTACAGTTGGCTGAACAAAGTGACCATTTAATTCTTCAATCTTTTGTCCTCCGTTCAGTACCTTTCCACCCTTTTGAATTGCATCTTCTATATGTTCTTGCACTTTTTCAACAGCTGACCCATCAATAAGCGGTCCGACAGTTGTACCTTCTGCAAAACCGTCACCTACCTTTAATTCTTCTACAGCTTTTTGGAACTTCTCTATGAATTTTTCATATACATCTTCTTGAACAAATACTCGATTCGTACAAATGCAAGTTTGACCAGCATTACGGAATTTCGAACCGATTACTGCTTCTGTAGCTTTATCTAAATCCGCATCATTCATCACAATAAACGGTGCATGGCCACCTAATTCTAGAGAAACTTTTTTCACTGTTTCTGCAGCACTGCGCATTAACTCTTTACCAATTTCCGTTGATCCCGTAAAGGATACCTTTCTCACACGTCCATCATTCATCCATGTATCAGCAATTGCTTTCGCACTGCCTGTTACAATATTTAAAACACCTTTTGGAATGTCGGCTTCATGCGCTAGCTCAGCTAGTTTTAATGCTGTTAATGGCGTCTGGCTTGCTGGTTTCACAACTGCCGTACAACCAGCTGCTAATGCAGGTGCTACTTTTCTTGTAATCATAGCTGCCGGGAAGTTCCACGGCGTAATTGCTGCTATGACACCAACAGGTTGTTTCGATACAAGGATTCGCTTATTAGGGTGAGAAGCAGGAATCATTTCGCCATATACACGCTTTCCTTCTTCCGCATACCACTCTACAAAACTATTTGCATAGTTTACTTCACCAAGTGCTTCCGGGAACGGTTTTCCTTGTTCCTTTGTCATAATAGCTGCGATTTCTTCTTTCTGCTCATCAATTAATGTGAACCACTTTTTCAATTTGTTCGCACGCTCTGCTGCTGTTAACTTCGACCAAGCCTTAAATGCTTCATGTGCAGCATCAACTGCTTGCTTCGCCTCCGTTACCCCGCCTTTTGGAACAGTAGCAAACACTTCTTGTGTAGCAGGATTGTTAATTTCAATTTGCTCATGCAAATGAATCCACTCTCCATTTATGTACATCGCTTTCTTCTCTAACATTGCTTTTTTATCCAATTTGTTCGTCCTCCTTTATCTTTACTATGATATACCTTTTTATGTAACCTAAAAAATAAGATGCTCGCGGCTACGCAGAACACTACATGACCCGCACTCGCTTTCTCCTTTTGTTTTACCTGGCATGTGGCAGAAACAAGCCCTGACCGCTTCTACGCATGGTCCATCCAAAAAAGAAAGGTTTTTATGGCGAACTTTTCAACATATAAATCGCTGCCATGCAGAACACGACATGACTCGCACTCGCTTTCTCCCTTTGTTTTAAACCCGGCATGTGGCAGAAAAGGGCACTGACCGCTACCATACATGGCCAGACGCTCTTGCTCCCCCAAAAAAAGAAAGAGTTTTCAAGAGGTAGTCAAAGATACTTTCTAATCATGTAAATCCTTTTCAATTTCCCAACATCCAAACCGCTGCATGCTAAATAAAACCGGATCCGCACTCGCTTCCTCCCTTTGTTTTAAACCTAGCATGTGGCAGGACAGGCACTGACCGCTTCTACGCACGGCCAGTTGCTCTCGCCCATCTCAAAAAAGAAAGTTTTTTTATGTTTGGTTTTTCAATTCGTATTTATCGATACTTCTTCCTCTTCAATAAACTTTTTAATTTTTCTCGTTGCTGCAGACTGACTAATTTTTAGCGCTTCCGCTACTTTATAGCTTGACCCGTGTACTTTATACGCCTTCAAAATAATACTGCGCTCTACTTCTTCTAACATTTCATACAAACTTTTCCCCGATTGCTCAATTGTCGACTTTTGCATAGATAACGGTAAATCCTCCATTGTAACAAGCTCATCTGCAGTAATGACAACACGTTCCATTACATTTTCTATTTCTCGGTTGTTTCCTTCCCAAGGATATTCTAAAAATGCATGTAACACATGCGGGGATAATGTCACACTGCGTCCATACTTCTCGTTAAAATGATGCAAGTAATAATAAACGAGCGGTAAAATGTCTTCCTGCCTCTCACGTAAAGGAGGAATATAAATTGGAATAACATTAAGGCGATAGTATAAATCTTTTCGAAACGTTCCCTGTTTCACCATCTCTTGCAAATTTCTATTCGTTGCAGCTACAATGCGAACGTCTACTTTTTTTAATTCTCTGCCCCCCACCAAGCGAAACGTTTTTTCCTGTAATACTTGTAAAAGTTTCGCCTGAATTTCAAGAGGCATTTCTCCAATTTCATCTAAAAAGAGCGTTCCTTTATGAGCCAGTTCTAAAATTCCTTTTTTCCCTTCACGATGCGCACCTGTAAAAGAACCGCCTGCATATCCAAATAATTCGGATTCAATTAAATTCATTGGCAAAGCCGCACAATTGATTTCATAAAACATTTCGTTTTTCCGATGACTCAGTTCATGTAAATGGCGTACTAATCGACTTTTTCCAACTCCAGTCTCTCCTAAAACAAGAACTGTACTATCGACTACAGATACCTTTTTTATTGTTTCAACTATTCTCTCCATAGCTGCACTTTTAAAAATAAGTCCTTCATGTTCATATGTTTCTCGTAATTCTTTTTTATACGTTTTTAATTGATCGGTCATTGTCTCTACCTTTTGGCGCAATTGATAGAGCTCTGTTAAATCACGCGAGTAGCTAATAACCCTTCGTAAATTGCTCTGATCATCAAAAACTGGCCGTGTGCGAACATGTAAATATTCTCCCGATTTTGTTGTTTGTACAAGTTCAATCGGCTTCTGTTTTTCAATCACTTCAAGAGTTGCTGACGGATAAAAAATCCCTTCCTTTTGCAGCTCTTTTACACTCTTACCAATTAATTGTTCCGCCGGTAACTGGTAATGTCTTTCACACATGCTGTTTACACGAACGACAATCCCTTTCTCATCTGTTACAAAAATTTCATCAAAAGCGTATTCAAATACATCTTTTAAATCCATAAACGCTCGTTCCTTTTCCGCCACCATCCCAGTCACTCCCTGAGGTTTAAATATTTTAAAAGTTTCATAACCCTGTTTTGAAATACCGCAGAGTTTACCTTTTAATAGGCATAATATGCAAACACGTCCAATTTATATAATGCTTTCATATCATTATATAACAGGGAGCATGGGAACAGTGGCAAACAAGTTTTTAAAATATAGATTTAATACAGCTTCTATGCACGGCCGCCATATTAAAGGTTTTATCATTTTCCCAACACATAAGCCACGGCCTCGCAGAATACAACATGACCGCTACTTGCTTCCTCCTTTTGTTTTAAACCTGGCATGTGGCAGAAAAGGGACCTGACCGCTTCTATGCGCGGCCAGTCGCTCTCACCCCTCTAAAAAAGGAGGTTTTTACGCCAATATATATACAGCTTACACGTGCGCTTTATCTACTTTTCCATAACAAGATTGCAGCGACTCTTCTAAAATCATCAGCCCTTCTTCAAGTTGCTCATCCGTAATCACAAGCGGCATTAGTACGCGAACGACATTTCCGTACGTACCTGCCGTTAATAGCAGCAAACCTCTTTTATTTGCTTCTGCAGTAAGATTTGCAGCTAGTTCTTTATTCGGTTCTTTCGTCATTTTGTCTTTCACTAATTCAAAGGCACACATCGCTCCTAATCCGCGAACATCACCAATGCATTCATATTTTCCAGCCATTTGATGAAAACGATCCATCACTACTTTTCCAATCTGCACAGCTCTTTCATTTAAATTTTCTTTCTCCATTACTTCAAGAACAGCTAATGCAGCACTGCATCCTAATGGACTTCCGGCATACGTTCCGCCTAGTTCACCAGGTGCAGCCTCATTCATTACTTCTTTCCGGCCAATTACACCGCTAATTGGCACGCCTGCCCCTAGCGATTTCGATACAGTAATTAAATCCGGTACGACATCGTAATGGTCAATCGCAAAGTATTTCCCCGTACGGCCAAATCCTGTTTGAATTTCATCAGCAACGAACAAAATACCATGTTCAGCACATAAACGGTGTACTTCTTTCACAAACTTTTTACCTGGAACAATAAAGCCGCCTTCTCCTTGTACAGGCTCCATCACAACAGCAGCAATACTTTCTGGTGCTACTTCTGTGATTAAGAAATTTTTAAACTCTTCAATAATGAAATCTTCATATTGCTCTTCTGTTAATCCCGCTGGGCGACGATATTCGTAAGGAAATGGAGCTTTATACACTTCTGGTGCAAATGGACCAAATCCGTTTTTATATGGCTTTACTTTACTTGTCATTGTCATCGTCATTAACGTGCGGCCATGAAACCCTTTTGTAAAGGCTATAATCCCTGTTCGTTTCGTATACTTACGAGCAATTTTCACTGCATTTTCAACCGCTTCAGCTCCGCTATTTAAAAACAAAACTTGCTTATCAAATTCACCCGGTGCTAATGCAGCTAGCTTTTCTGCCAATTCAATATACGACTCATACATCATTACGTTAAAACCTGTATGGATATATTGATCGATTTGCTTATGAAGAGCTTCTGTAACGGTCGGGTGACAATGTCCGACGTTAATTGTACCGATTGCCCCCGCAAAGTCGATAAATTGATTCCCATCCACATCTGTCACAAGTGCTCCTTGAGCCGATTGCACAAATGTTTGAATTCCATTGCTTACTCCTCTTGGTACAATATTTTGACGGCGTTCAAATAATGAAGCTGCTTTTGAACCCGGAATATTTTGATTAACTTTAGCAAAATTTGTTCTCATAATATTCTCCACCTCTTTTAGTCATTTGCTTTTTATAATGCAAAATTTGTGCCAACTTACAAATGCACGATTCTCTTATGTTTCCGTGCATCTTGATACAAAAATAAGTCCTTGAAGACTCATTCCGAGTCTTCAAGGACTTGTCTAAAAGATTTCTCTATATAAATCGCTGCTACGCCTGGCCAGTTGCTCTTGCTCCTCTAAAAAAGGCAGTTTTTATGTCAATTTTTTTACTTATATATAAACCCATTTTGATTTTCCAACATTCAAATCACTGCAATGCAAAACACAACATGATCTACTCTCGCTTTCTCCTTTTGTTTTAAACATGGCACGTGGCAAGAAAAGGCACTGACCGCTTCTATACATGACCAGCTGCTCTCGACCACTCAAAAAAGAAAGGTTTTTTATATCGGTTTTTCAATTTGTATTTATATAACTAGTAATTTTCCATCCTTCACAAAAAAACTACCTTTTACAAGGTAGCTTCTTGTTGCTCTGGAACAAATAATTCCAAACAGTGATACACATTTTCAAACTCCATCGGTGCATCACCGCCGTATTCACCGTCTAAATTAATCATTAATTTTTCTGTTGAATGTACTTTAATTCGATTTGCTTGTGTATATAACACTTTTGGATTATTGATATGCTCACCGCGCTGCGCTTGTGTCGCTGCTTTAATTAAGTCCGCAATCGATCCTTTTTTTAATATTAACAAATCAAACAAACCATCATTAATAGATGCATACGGCGCTACTTTTTCAAAGCCGCCGACTGATCGTGTATTTGTAATTAAAAACATTGTAATTTCTTCTTGCAGTAATTTTCCATCATATTCAATTTCTACATATGTCGGATGTAAGGATGGTAACATTTCAATACCTTTTAAATAATACGCAAGCTGTCCAAGTACAGTTTTTAACTTACTTGGCACTTCATATGTTAATTCAGTTATGCGGCCACCGCCTGCAATATTAATAAAGTATGTATCATTTGCTCTTCCAAGATCGAGAGGTACCGTTTGACCAGCACAAATGATATCAACAGCTTCTTCAATTGTACGAGGTACACCAATCGCCCTAGCAAAGTCATTTGTTGTTCCAACTGGAATAATTCCAAACTTTGGACGATATTCATTTCCAACTAACCCATTCACAACTTCATTCAATGTACCGTCGCCACCTGCTGCAATAACAACATCAAACTTACGATCTGCCGCTTGCCTCGCTGCCACAGTTGCATCTCCAGGACCTGTTGTCGCATGACATGACGTTTCATACCCTGCTTGTTCTAATTTTCGCAGTACTTCCGGTAAGTTTTTCTTAAACAACTCACGACCAGAAGTTGGATTATAAATAATTCTTGCTCGTTTCATATAACATTAGCACAGGAAAACCCTCATTCATCAAAAAAGGGAAAGGAATAGCCGCTAAGCACTTACTTAGCATTCCTATGCATACCCTCCTTCCATTTTTCACTCTCACGAAGCCCTATAACTTCATTTTTCACATTAAGGAACTATTTATTTCATCTGATGAAAAAATTCTCTCTAAATTTAGATTTATCATTATTACAAGTTTTTTGCAACCATCTTACCATACTTAACATGACAGCATTTTGCTTATATTTGTCAGTTAATCAAACGTTTGTTTAAACGAAATACCATTTAAACAAACGTTTGATTAACCCAGAAAAACACCCATATATGGGTGTTTTTCTGATTAATCGTTGTTGTTACTGTCTAGCTCCAGTGGCTAGAACAGTCAGTCGTTTCGCCTCCTCCGACGAAGCAAAAAGCACTTCTCTGTCGAAAGCTCCAACGCCTTCCCGTTCTAATCGAGCCACCTCTGCCTTTCGTTATATATATCCACTCTAATTTTTCAAAATCCAAGTTGCTGGTATGTAAAACAAAAAGTGATATGCTACCTCTCTTTGTTTTAACATTGCCTGTGGCAGAAAAGGGCCCTGACCGCTCTAAACATGGCCAGCCGCTCTCGCCCAGCTAAAAAAAGTGGTTTTTATGTTGTTTTTTCAATTTGGATTTATATATCTAGCTCCGCTTTTCTTTATTATCGCTTGTTAATCTCTTCAAGTAAGATTTTATTAACAAGCGGCGGATTTGCTTGTCCTTTTGTTGCCTTCATGATTTGACCAACTAAGAAGCCAATTGCACGGTCTTTACCGTTTTTGAAATCTTCAATAGATTGTTCGTTATTATCAAGAATTTCTGTTACGACTTTGCGAAGCGCTCCTTCGTCAGAAATTTGAACAAGACCTTTAGCTTTTACGATTTCTTCTGGGTCTCCACCTTTTTCAATTAATTCGTTAAATACTTTTTTCGCAATTTTAGACGAAATTGTACCTTTTTCAATTAATTGAATCATTTTAGATAAACCAGCTGGTGTTAATGCTACGTCTTGTAATTCTTTTTGTTGTTTGTTTAAGTATGCTAATACTTCACCCATTAACCAGTTTGATGTTAATTTCGCGTCTGCACCGTCTGCAACTGTTGCTTCGAAGAAATCAGACATCTCTTTCGTTAATGTTAATACGTGTGCATCATAAGCTGGTAAGCCAAGCTCTTCAACATAACGTACTTTACGAGCATCTGGAAGCTCAGGAATAGAAGCACGAACGCGCTCTTTCCACTCATCGTCGATGTAAAGTTCGACTAAATCTGGCTCTGGGAAGTAACGATAATCGTCAGATCCTTCTTTTACACGCATTAAGATCGTTTTCTTCGTCGCTTCATCATAGCGGCGTGTTTCTTGTTGAATGATACCACCAGATAATAGCTCTTTTTCTTGACGCACTTGTTCAAACTCAAGACCTTTTTGAACATAAGTGAAAGAGTTTAAGTTTTTCAGTTCTGCTTTTGTACCGAACTTTTCTTGTCCAACTGGACGAAGGGAAATGTTCGCATCACAACGAAGTGAACCCTCTTCCATCTTACAATCAGATACGCCTGTATATTGAATGATTGATTTTAATTTTTCTAAGTATGCATACGCTTCTTCTGGTGTACGCATATCTGGCTCAGATACGATCTCGATTAACGGCATACCTTGACGGTTGTAATCAACTAATGAGTAGCCTTCGCTTGTATGCGTTGATTTACCTGCATCTTCTTCTAAATGAAGACGTGTAATACCGATGCGTTTCTTTTTGCCGTCTACTTCAATTTCAATCCAACCATTTTCCCCAATTGGTTTATCATATTGAGAAATTTGGTACGCTTTCGGGTTATCTGGATAGAAATAGTTTTTACGGTCAAATTTTGTTTCCGTTGCGATTTCACAGTTTAATGCCATTGCAGCTTTCATTGCAAAGTTAACTGCTTCTTTATTTAGAGTTGGAAGCACCCCAGGATATCCTAAGTCAATTACACTTGTTTGTGTATTTGGATCCGCTCCGAATTCTGTTGGACTCGCAGAGAAAATTTTCGAATTCGTTTTTAACTCAACGTGAACCTCTAAACCGATAATTGTTTCAAAATTCATCTATGCTCGCCTCCTTACAGACTTGCTTTTTTTGTATGATAATCTGTTGCTTGCTCAAACGCATGTGCAACGCGATAAATTGTTGCTTCATCGAAGTGTTTACCGATAATTTGCAGTCCAAGCGGCATGTTATTTGCACCGAATCCACATGGAACAGAAATTGCTGGAACACCTGCTAAGTTTACTGGAATTGTTAAAATATCATTTGCATACATTGTCATCGGATCATCGATTTTTTCGCCCACTTTAAACGCTGGAGTTGGCGTTGTTGGTCCAATAATAACATCATAGTTCGCAAATACATTTTCAAAATCATTTTTAATTAGTGTACGTACTTGTTGTGCTTTTTTGTAATATGCATCATAGTAACCAGAGCTAAGTGCAAATGTACCAAGCATAATACGACGTTTTACTTCGTCACCGAAGCCTTCGCTACGCGTATTCTTATAAAGGTCTATTAAATTATTCACATTATCAGAACGAACGCCGTAACGTACGCCGTCAAAGCGTGAAAGGTTTGCAGACGCTTCAGAAGAAGAGATTAAGTAATACGTTGCTAATGCATATTTAGAGTGTGGAAGCGAAACTTCTTCCCAAGTTGCGCCCATGCCTTCTAACACTTTTAAAGCCGCTAGTACAGACTCACGAGCCTCTTCGCCAACACCTTCACCTAAATATTCTTTTGGTACACCGATGCGTAAACCTTTTACATCGCCAGTTAAACCAGCTAAGTAATTTCCAACTTCAATGTTTGCAGAAGTTGTATCCATACGGTCTACACCAGAAATAGCTTGTAGTAAGTATGCATTGTCTTCTACTGTACGCGTAATCGGTCCGATTTGGTCAAGAGAAGATGCAAACGCTACTAAACCGAAGCGAGATACACGACCATATGTTGGTTTTAAACCAACAACGCCGCAATATGCAGCTGGTTGACGGATCGAACCACCTGTATCAGAACCTAAAGAGAATAATACTTCTCCTGCCGCTACTGCTGCTGCAGAACCACCGCTAGATCCACCTGGAACATAATCTAAATTCCATGGATTCTTTGTTGCATAAAAACCAGAGTTTTCGTTAGAAGAACCCATCGCAAACTCGTCCATGTTTAATTTACCGATTGTAATTGTGTCAGCAGCGTTTAGCTTTTGCACAACTGTTGCATCATAAATTGGATCAAAGTTTGCTAAAATTTTGCTCGCACATGTTGTACGAAGACCTTTTGTTACGATGTTATCTTTCACACCGATTGGCATACCAAATAGTAAACCATTCTCTTCAGCGCCTAACTTCGCATCGAGTTCTTTCGCTTTTGCACGTGCATTTTCTTCATCTAATGTAAGAAAAGCTTGTACGTTACCTTCAACATCCGCAATACGTTTGTAAGATTCTTCCACTAAATCCGTAACGGAAATTTCTTTGCTATGTAATTTTTTATGTAACTCTGATACAGAATGATCAAATAATGACATCGAAATTCCCCTCCTCTATTCTAATACTGCTGGAACACGGATTTGATTCTCTTTGTGATCCGGTGCATTTTTTAATACTTCTTCAACTGGTAAACCTTTTTCAGGTACGTCTTCACGCATAATATTTTTCATATCTAGTACGTGAGTTGTTGGTTTTACGTTTGTTGTATCTAATTCATTTAACTGCTCTGCAAATGTAACAATTGCATCGAGTTGTTTTTGAAATTTTTCTGCTTCTTGATCTGTAATCGCAAGACGTGCTAAATGGGCAACGTGCTTTACATTCTCAACGGAAATTCTTGACACGGCTAGGCCACCTCCATAATATATCGTACAATCTACAATACTATTGATGATACCAAATTTTCAGTAGTTCAAGCAAGTGAGCACATAAGACTTACAGCATTTTTACATAAAAAAAGAAAGGCTTTTGCCTTCCTTATCATTTTATTACTTTTCAATTGGTTCTTTCTTTGGAAGGTGTGCATTATCTTCCTCATTATCACGAATTGTTTTTTGCAGTACAAAACTAGACATTGTTAAAAATAATGTACCAATTAAATAATAGCCTTTTACACTAAGTGGTTCCTCTAACGTATAAATACCAATTAACATACCAGAAAGCGCACAAACGAAAGATGTCCATGCTAAAAACGTGAACGCTTGGGTGTTTCTCTTTCTCATTATTATCCTCCTTATCATTGCTCAATTCACCATTGAACAGGGAACTATTATCCATATTATGCAGGAATATGTAAAATAACCTATCTTTTGTATTACTCTAGCATATATATAGTTCTTTATAAAGAATAAAATAGATTTAGTCTGAAAAATCGAAAAATATTTGACATTTATTACAATTGAACATAGAATGAAAATATATTACGAACTTCGAAATATACGGGAGTGGAAATTTTTGCTGCAATACGAACATTTTTTAGACTTACTGCTTGATAACGCCAAGAAGCTTTTCTATCCAGAAGAATGGGTAAGCCTTGATTTATCACTTTCAAAAACGGAAGTATTTTGTCTACTATGGATGGAGCGAAATACAGACATTACGATGAGTAAAATTGCGGAACTTCTCGATATTCCAATGAGTACAACAACAGGTGTAGTCAATCGTCTCGTAAAAAAGGAATATATTGAGCGCTACCGAAGTGAAAGTGATCGTCGCATTGTATTGATTCGTTTAACGGAAACTGGTATAAGGCTTGTAGAAGAAGTAAAACAAAATGCTGCTTATTACTTTAACCTTGTAACAGAAGCACTATCAGAAGAAGAAAAAGCATTTTTACTGCAGATCTTCCAAAAAATCATGAATCATATTGCTACATCACAACAAAAAACAGAAGAAAAGCTTACTTCACCTAAAATAAAAAACATTCCGATCGAATAAAGTGAAACTTTAATCAGTGGGGCTCTTCATCCCCCACTGATTATCCGCCCTCACCAATCGGGCTTTTACGGGCAGTTTATCTCCCACTTAGCTTCTGTGCACCGCCAAACTCTGAAACGAAGATATTACTGCCCGTTAATGCGGGTAAAACCCTTTATGGGTTTTTTATTCAAACATATATTTCGACTCTCGTAATATTCGACTATCGAAACAAAGGGGATATGATGATGAGAATTATTTTATACACAGGTAAAGGTGGCGTAGGAAAAACAAGTATTTCAGCAGCAACAGCAATACAAAGTGCAAAGCAAGGATTAAAAACATTAGTCATGAGCACAGACCCTGCACATAGCTTAGGAGATTCCTTTGGTATGAAACTTTCATCAGAACCGCAAGAAATTTGTGAAAACCTATGGGCGCAAGAAATTAATACAATCTATGAAATGGAAAAGGGTTGGGGGAAACTGCAAAAATATATTACCTTGCTATTTACATCAAAAGCGGCTGACGATATTACTACAGAGGAACTTACGATGTTCCCAGGTATGGAAGATTTAATTAGTTTACTGCGTGTATTAGACTACTATAAACAAAAAACGTACGATGTCATCATTATTGATTGTGCCCCAACCGGTGAAACGTTAGCGATGTTAAGCTTCCCTGATATGCTCGGCTGGTGGATGGAAAAACTGTTCCCAATTAAGCGGAAAGTATTAAACGTAGTGCGCCCTGTTGCTCAGCCGCTTTTAGGAATCCCACTCCCTACCGATGATGTCATGGGAGAGTTAACAAATACACTAGAGCAACTTGGCGAAATGAGAGATATTTTATCCAACCGAGAAATAACAAGCATTCGCGTTGTTGTAAATCCAGAAAAAATGGTTATTAAAGAGGCACAGCGCAGCTTCACATATTTAAACTTATATGACTACAATGTTGATGCTATCATGATTAATCGCGTCATTCCTGATACTGTAACAGATTCGTATTTTCAAGCATGGAAAGATGCTCAAAAGAAATATAAAGCATTAATTCAGGATAGTTTTCAGCCGCTCCCTATTTACGAGGCACCTATGTTTGAACAAGAAGTAGTGGGCTTATCTATGCTAGAGCGTGTTGGCGATGCTTTATTTAAAAATGATCCGGATCCAACTGCGGTAAAATTCAACGGCCGGACGCAGTATGTCACAAAAAACGGAGATGAATATACCTTTGTTCTTTCGATCCCATTCTCTGATAAAAGTGAACTCTCTTTAAATCAGAAAGGTGACGAACTTATTATTCGCGCCGGTTCCGTAAAACGAAACATTACATTACCAAAAACATTAACGCATTTATCCATTCAAGGTGCAAAATTTGAAGGTGATGTCCTCAACATTCGATTTGGAGGTGTCGTTCATGCATGAAGATTTACTACACAAAATGATTCGGACGAAAATTGAGATTGGAGCGTATATGATAAACGAATTACCTGCCCCGCTTCAGCAGCGAGCAAAAGGGGTATTAAACATATTTCAAGAAGAACTCACTTCTTATATACAGGAACAGAAACAGCCTGCAGAAACCTCTTTAAAGCCTATAACAATTGAATAATTATATAAGAAGAGACCAGGAAATGTCCTAGTCTCTTCTACTTAAAACTTCTTAGCTTTAATTTTATGAGAAATTAAGAATGTATCCATATTAAGAACTTCCATTATTCAACTAAAAAAAGGCATATTTTTTTAAAAAAATAATGTATTATCCTCACAACACACAATAATTATTTAATAAAGTGAAACTTTAATCAGTGGGGGTTTTCTTCATTCCCCACTGATTATTAGTTGAACCAATCGGGCGCATGCCAGCAGTTTATCTCCCACCTAACTTCTTTGCTTTCGCTGAATTTTGAGGTGGGAGTATTACTGCCCACGAATAGCGGGATAAAACAGATTAGACAAAGGAGGGTTTTCTATTGAAAGAATTGGTTATTTTATTTTTATTTGCTATTACATTGCATAATTTAGAAGAAGCAGTATGGTTACCAACGTGGTCAAATCACGCCTCAAAATTCCATAAACCTATAGGGAAAAACGAATTTTATTTTGCAGTTATTGTTATTACTTCATTGGCTTACCTTTCAACTTTTTATTATCTATCCTTCCCTAATTCAAGTCTGGCTAAATATATTCTTATTGGCTTCATGGGTTCAATGATTATTAATGCTATTTTTCCTCATTTACTTGCAAGCATTGTGTTAAAAAGATATGCACCAGGACTTTTAACTGGTATGTTATTGAATATTCCTATTAATAGTTTCATTCTTTATCATTTTTTTAAAAACAACGAATTAACTTTTAGAGAGTTATTTTTATCCACACTTATAGTAGCAGGAGTATTAGCAATTTTAATTCCCATTTTATTTAAAACAGGAAAATTTGTTTCTAAACAGGTTTATTAAAAACTAAACTGAAATAAATTAATTTTAATTTAGTGTAAATTTCTTCATCTTACATTTTTTTAAAGGAAAACTCTCTAAAGTAATGGAATAATTAAATGAATATAAAATTAAAAACTGGAGGCTGCAACTGAAATGAAAATTGCTCTTTTACTCGTTGACATCCAAAATGATTATTTTCCAAATGGAAAGATGGAACTGCGAAACGCCGATGAAGCAAGCGAATATGCAAAGCGCATACTTCAACATTTCCGTGAAACAAATCAGCCTATTTTTCATATTCAACATGTTTCCGTACAGGAAAATGCAACGTTCTTTCTTCCGAATACAGAAGGCGTACATATCCATGAAAGTGTTCGTCCTTTTCAACAGGAAACGGTCATACTTAAGCATTTTCCTAATAGTTTTCGAGAGACACCGCTATTACAAGAATTACAAAATTTACAAATTGAACAAGTCGTTGTATGCGGCATGATGACCCATATGTGCATTGATGCTACAGTACGAGCTGCCTTTGATTTTGGCTTTACATGTACAGTAGTGCATGACGCATGTGCAACGAAAGATTTAATCTTTAAAAATGTTTCGATTCCCGCTGTATATATTCACAACACCATTCTCGCTTCCTTAAACGACGTATACGCTGAGGTAATTAGCCAGGCGGAATTTTTACAACGTGAGCAATCCCTTCAAACTTAACAAAAGAGGTTATTTCACTTTTTCGTGAAATGTATCCAAAAAGAAACACCGCTTTCAGCGAGCAAACTGAAAGCGGTGTCTTCTTGTCTAATCATAGATTTTCCTTCAAATTGTATTATACAGGAAATTTATAAAATTTATACAAGGAAATATGACGAATGGGGCAAATTTTCTAGTAATTTTGTGTGTTTTTATTTAAACTAAGCACAAAAAACCAAAATAAGGTAAACTGATAACAAAGGAGGTACAACTAATGAAAATTCCAATTCAGCGAAATCCACTGCTTTCTCTACTTATTATTGCATTATGCCCAATACCTTTTATTCTCTTTTTTGCAAAAGAAGCTGATGCAGGCTCTATTATAATAGGTGTCATCATAGTACCTGTTATCGGTATGCTTCTATGGGCACTATTTCATTCTTATCACGAGATTACAAGCACACATCTCGTTGCTATATTTGGTTTCATCAAAATTATGATTCCGCTCCATGAAATAACTAGCATCAGATACACTTACAACTTACTTTCTGCACCTGCCTGGACATTTAAGCGCGCAGAAATTACTTATAGCAATTATAATATGGCTCTTATATCGTTACCAAAGGACCCCGATTTATTTATGAGAACAATGCAAGAGAAATGTCCTCTTCTAAACAAGAATAGGATCTGACCTAGAAGCCTTTTAAGGTTAGTTTCTTTCTGCGCACGCATGTCGAATGCTGCCGAACGGTCTTTATCCCGCATTAACGGGCAGTACAGGTTGTGGAAGCATGGAGAAGAAGACTGCCCGTAAAAGCCCGATTGGGGGGGCTTTCCATCAGTGAGAAAGTCGTCACTGATGGAAGTTTCACTTTATATTGTGTCAAATCGCCGATATATTTTAAAAATCGCTGGTATCATGTCATTTTTCCATTTTATATTTACTAATAATTAAAGACCTTCTCGGTTACGAGAAGGTCTTTCTTATACTTCTTATAGAGTTTCAGAAGTAGTTTTTGCTTGCATGTGAAGTGCTAAGTAGTCAGGGCCACCTGCTTTAGAGTCTGTACCAGACATGTTAAAGCCACCAAATGGTTGGTAACCTACGATTGCACCAGTACATCCACGGTTGAAGTATAAGTTACCAACGTGGAAGTCTTCACGTGCTTTTTCGATATGCTCACGATTATTAGAAATAACAGCTCCTGTTAAACCGTATTCTGTATTGTTCGCAATTGCAAGTGCATGATCAAAGTCTTTTGCTTTGCAGAATGCTACAACTGGTCCGAAGATTTCTTCTTTCATAAGGCGAGCATCTTCAGCAACATCAGCGATGATTGTTGGTTTGATGAACCAGCCTTTAGAATCATCACCTTCGCCACCTGCTACAAGTTTACCTTCTTCTTTACCAATCGCAACATAGCTCATTACTTTATCAAATGCAGCTTGGTCGTTAACAGGTCCCATATTTGTGCCTTGTTCCGCTGGGTTTCCTACTGTTAATTCATTTGTTAATTCAATTGCACGGTTTAATACGTGATCGTATACATCTTCATGGATTACTGCGCGAGAACATGCAGAACATTTTTGTCCTGAGAATCCAAATGCAGATGCAACGATAGATTTTGCCGCTAATTCAAGATCTGCTTCTTTATCAACAACGATTGTATCTTTACCGCCCATTTCAGCGATAACGCGTTTTAACCAAATTTGTCCTGGATTTACTTTTGCTGCGCGTTCGTAAATACGAATACCCACATCGCGTGATCCAGTGAAACTGATGAAGCGTGTACGAGGATGATCTACTAAGTAGTCACCAACTTCAGAGCCGCTACCAGGAATGAAGTTTACTACGCCCGCTGGTAAGCCAGCTTCTTCTAATACTTCCATAAACTTCGCTGCTACTACAGGTGTTGTACTAGCTGGTTTTAATAATACAGTGTTACCAGACACTAATGCAGCTGTTGTCATACCTGCCATAATTGCAAATGGGAAGTTCCAAGGAGAAATGATAACACCTACTCCTAATGGAATATAAGAAAAACGATTATATTCAATTGGACGGCTTTCTACTGGAATGCCATCTTTTAATTTTAACATTTGACGACCATAATACTCCATGAAGTCAATTGCTTCTGCTGTATCAGCATCTGCCTCATTCCATGGCTTACCTGCTTCTTTTACAAGAATTGCGGAAAACTCATGTTTTCTGCGGCGAACGATTGCAGCTGCGCGGAATAAAATGTCTGCGCGCATTTCTGGTTTCGTTTTTCTCCAAGTTTGGAATGTTTCATCCGCTACTTGCATTGCTTTCTCTGCTAATTCACGACTTGCTTTTGAAACGTGGCCAACGACTTCTTCTTTATTTGCTGGGTTTACAGAAACAATTTTATCGTCTGTAGTGATCTTTTCTCCCCCAATAATTAATGGATAGTCTTGTCCAAGATAAGATTCTACTTTCTTTAAACCTTCTTCAAACGCAACTTTATTTGCCTCTACTGTAAAATCTGTAAATGGCTCATGTTTGTATGCTACTACCATTATTTTAGCCTCCCCTTAGAAAAAAACGTTTACATAAATACAATATTATTCTACACGATAATTCCGATTTGTTCAAATATTCTTAGACTTACATTTTTAAAATTAAATAATTTTTCGAATATAATAAATAAAAAAACAACATGATGCATATGCATTATGTTATGAAATATGAATGTATTCCCAGAAATTTTTACCAATTAATAAAATTGTTACTACCAAAAATAAAATCCGTATATACCCTACGCCCTTTTGAACAGCAAATCTCGAACCGAAATATGCACCTGCAATCATTGATAGACCCATAATTAAACCATATTTAAATTGAATTGCTCCTAAAAATAAAAATGTAATCAGCGATACAATATTGCTAACAAAATTTAAAATCCGACCAGCGGCAGCCGCACGGATAAAATCCAAACCAATTAATAAAAATGCAAAAATTAAAAATGAACCTGTACCTGGTCCAAAAAAACCATCATAAAATCCAATAATCAAAATGACTAAATAGAATAAAAATGTTTTTCCCTTCGTCATTTTTTTATAAGTAGATACACTACCCCAATCTTTTTTTACAATAATATAAATAGCAATTAACACAAGTAAAACTAATATAAGAGGACGCAAAACATCCGGTGGAATGAATTTTACAACAAATGCACCTGCAATTGCCCCAACAATTGTGAACGGAATAAGTTTTCCTACAATGCGAAAGTCTACTTTTTTAGAACGAATAAAATATATTGTACTCGTAAATGAACCCATTGTTGCCGCCAATTTATTTGTTGCGATTGCCGAAGCAGGAGGTAAACCTACAAACATAAGTGCCGGAAGCGAAATTAAACCGCCACCTCCAACAACAGAGTCGATAAATGATGCTAAAAAACCGAAAGCAATGAGTAGTATAATGACTTGCAAACTTAAATCTTCCATCTGTACTTTCCCTCGATCCCCTTGTATATTAACAACATTAAAAATTATAACAAAATTTTTACTATATAAATATAAATTAAAAAACATAAAACCCCCTTTCTTTTTAAATGAACGAGAGCATCTGACCATGCATAGAAGCGGTCAGAGCCTTTTCCTGCCACGTGCAATACGAAGACAAGAAGAGAAAGCAAGTACATGCCACTTTTTATTCTGTATAGAGCAGTAACTTACATACAAAAAAGCCGTTCCTCATAAAAGGAACGACTTTTCTTAATCTAACACTTGAACAAACGGCTTATCTTGTTTCACGTCACGAATAATGATTGCTTCTGGACGTTCTACAGATTTAATTGTAACTTGCACTTTAATATAATTAGGGAAATCCATAACAGCTCCAGCTATATATTGTGTAAATCCAATGACTTCTGCCTTTCCACTAAACTGAACTGGAATTTCAAGTTTCAATTCTTTTAATTGACCATCTTTATAGAATCCTCTACCCACAACTGCAGTATAATCACCTGTAAAATACTGCGCTATTTTCGCATTGAAGTTCTTTACACTTGTTGCATCATCACGATAGTCTCTTTCTGCTTCATTAGAAGGGAATAAATAATATTTTTCGTCTAGTGCTTTCCAATCGTCTACTTTATCGTTACCTTTATCAACTATTGTATACGATAAAAAGGATCCTGGTACAAGTGAAGATTTCGCTTCCTGTCTGTAGATCGCAAAAGTAATTGGAACATTTTTTAATTCATCTTTCTTGCGCAGAATTGGTAAGATTTCTTGCGCCATTTTTTTCCCTTCTTCTAGCAATGTTTTATCATCAATTTTTTGTTCACGCGGATAACCATGTTGTTCTGTGTAATAATGAACAGAATTCATCGCAAGGCCGATAACAACTCCACCTAACTCTACTTGGTTCTCATCTTTTATTTTTAAGTAATCCTGTTCTAAAATTTGCGATAAATACATTGGACTCTTTTCATTTCTCGCTTCTAATGTTTCTGGCTCTCCTGGTGGTAACTCTGGATTTAAACCATTCGGCAGCCTCTTCTTCAACGCCTTTTCTAAATTACTTTGCTGCTCAGATGAACGTTTTCTCCCGATTAATGCTTGTATCGTATCTTTATCTAAATACTTTCCGCCTTGAAATATATAATCTTTCGTACTAAATGATTCTTTTGCAATGCGCATTAACCCTGTTTCAAATTCATCAACATCTAAACGGCTATTTAATCCTTGCACAGCTAACCCGCGTGCCGATCCTTTTTCAAATGGAACTGCCGTTTTATAATAATCATCGGAAATCGAGTATTTCGAAATAATTGATTTATCTTTCGAATTCCCTGATTTTTCTACAATTTTTTCTTCTTTTTTTAACCCCATACTACATCCACTAAGAAGTAATCCAAGGCTTAACGCTGCTAATATAACTTTTTTCATGGTAACTTTGCACCTCTTAATTATTGAGCTCTTGTAAGAACCTCTCTTCATCCCAAACCTCAACGTTATGTTTTTGTGCTTGTGCTAACTTAGAGCCAGCAGCTTCTCCTGCAATGACTAAGTCTGTACTTTTGCTTACACTGCCTGTGACTTTCCCGCCAAGCGCTTCAATTTTCTTTTTCGCTTCACTTCGGCCCATCACTTCTAGCTTTCCTGTTAACACAACTGTTTTTCCTGCAAAATAAGACTCAATGTTTTCTAAGTCCGCTCGTTTTATCCCTTTATAAGTCATATTTACGCCATATGACTTAAATTGTTGTAATAACTCTTGTACATCTTCATTATCAAAATACGTAACGATAGATTGCGCCATTTTTTCGCCAATCTCATTAATAGTTGTCAACTCTTCTTCTGAAGCTTTCACTATGTTATCCATCGTTTCATAATGTTCCGCTAATGTACGAGCAGCCTTTGCCCCAACATGGCGAATACCAAGGCCGAACAGTAATCGCTCTAACGAATTGTCTTTTGAAGTTTCAATCGCTTGTACGAGATTTGAAGCGGATTTTTCTCCAAAACGTTCTAGTTGTAATAACTGTTCTTTCGTTAATGTATAAAGATCTGCAAATGTACGAATATAATCCGCATCAAATAACTGCGTAATTACCCGTTCGCCTAGTCCGTCAATATTCATCGCATTACGTGATACAAAGTGAATTAATCCTTCTCGAATTTGTGCCGGGCATGCTGGATTGATACAGCGAAGCGCAACTTCTTCTTCCAGACGAACGAGTTCACTCTCACATGCCGGGCAATGCGTTGGCATACGAAACTCTTCTTCTTCACCTGTGCGGCGGTCTACAATCACATTTACAACTTCAGGAATGATGTCTCCAGCCTTCTTTACAACAACATAGTCGCCAATACGAATATCTTTTTCACGAATTAAATCTTCGTTGTGTAAGGAAGCACGGCGGACAATCGTTCCTGCCACGCGTACTGGCTCTAACTCAGCAGTTGGGGTTACAACACCTGTACGTCCAACGCTTAGTTCAATACCCGTCAATTTTGTAACAACTTCTTCAGCTGGGAATTTATATGCAATAGCCCATCTTGGACTTTTTGCTGTAGTTCCTAAGCTTCCTTGAAAGGATATATCATCTACTTTAATAACGATACCATCAATTTCATAATCAAGATGCGGACGTTTTTCTTGCCACTCTTGCACGTAATGAATGACCTCATCAATTGTTTCGCAAACTCGGCGATTCGGGTTTGTTTTAAATCCAAGCTCTCCTAAAAGGTTTAACGATTCACTATGCGATGTAATCGTCTTTCCTTCTAAATTCGTAAGTCCATATACGAATAAAGATAAATTGCGCTTTGCTGCAATTTTTGGATCTAATTGACGCAATGAACCCGCAGCTGCATTTCGCGGGTTCGCAAAAACAGCTTCTCCGTTCTGTTCTTTTTCTTCATTTAATTTCACAAATGAACGTTTCGGCATGTACGCTTCTCCGCGCGCTTCTAGCGTCATTTCTTCTGTTAAACGCAGCGGAATCGCTTTAATCGTTTTTAAATTTTGCGTAATATCCTCACCCGTTATACCATCACCACGAGTTGCTCCTTGAACGAAGCGTCCTTTTTCATAATGAAGGGAAACCGCCAGTCCGTCAATTTTTAATTCGCACACATATCTTACATTTTGATCGTCAATTCCTTGACGTACCTTGCGATCAAAATCACGTAAATCACCTTCATTAAAAGCATTTCCTAAACTTAACATCGGTGATTTATGTGTTACTTTCTCAAAAATATCAAGAATCTCTCCGCCAACACGGACAGTTGGAGAGTCTTCTGTAAAAAATTCCGGATGTTCTGTTTCTAATTTAATTAACTCTTGCATATGACGATCATACTCTGCATCTGATACAGAAGGCTGATCTAGCACGTGATACTCATAATTAAGCTTATTTAAAATGCCACGAAGCTCTTCAATACGCTTTTGTACTGCTTCTTTCGACATGACCTCATTCCTTTCTTACACTTTCGTCACTGGGGCAAATTTTGCCATTAATCGTTTAATGCCAATTGGACTTGGGAACGCAATGTCTAATTCTTTCCCATCTCCTTCGCCTTTCACACTTACAACAGTGCCAATCCCCCATTTTTGATGTGATGCTTTATCACCAACTGACCAGCCAATTTGCTCACCGCCTGTTGTTTTCGCAGCCGGCCGAACAAAAGCTGAACGGGAACGAACTGTTGTTGTAGTTACAGGCTTAGACTTTGCACTAAAAGTTTCACGCTTTGGTTTTACTTCATGAAGCGTTTCAATAAGATCTTCAGGAATTTCCGAGATGAAACGAGATTCTTTATTCATGCTTGTTCTACCAAATATCGTTCGCATTTGGGCATTCGTTACGTACAGTTCTTCTTCGGCACGTGTAATCCCAACGTATGCTAAGCGGCGTTCTTCTTGCATTTCATCTTCTTCCATTAAAGAACGAGTATGCGGGAAAATCCCTTCTTCTAATCCTAAAATGAAGACAACAGGGAATTCCAATCCTTTTGCAGAGTGCATCGTCATTAAAATGACTTCTTCACCAGCAGTTGGATCTTCATCTACACGATCAATATCAGCAACAAGTGCTAAATCTGTTAAGAACGCAACAAGACTCTTATCTTCACTTTGTGATTCAAACGTTTGTGTAACAGATAAAAATTCATCTAAGTTTTCTAAACGTCCCTCTGATTCTAACGTACGTTCATTCTTCAGCGCATCACGGTAACCTGTTTTTTCTAATACTTCTTCTACAAGTTCTGTTACCGATAAATATTCTTGCATGTTTACCCAATTATGAAGCTGCTTTGCAAATTCTGCTACTGTCTTCGCAATTTTGGCACTTACACCGACATGCTCAATTTCATCTAATACAGCTGTCAATGAAAGACCATTTTGCACGCCATAATTAATGATCTTATCAATAGATGTTGCTCCAACACCACGTTTTGGCACATTAATAATACGCGCAAAGCTAATTTCATCATCCGGGTTTGCAATTAAACGCAAATACGCCAACATATCTTTAATCTCTTTACGGTCATAGAACTTAATACCGCCAACAATTTTGTATGGAATATTTGATTTCAAGAAAATTTCCTCGACCATACGGGACTGGGCGTTCGTACGATATAGTACTGCAAAGTCTGTATACTTTCGATTTCCCATTTGAATTTCATCACGAATCTTTTTCGCAACAAAATATGCTTCATCTTTTTCAGTTGCAGCGCGGTAATACGAAATTTTACTTCCTACTTGATTATCCGTCCATAACTTTTTCGGTTTACGATTTGTATTATTTTCAATAACCGCATTCGCTGCATTTAAAATACTTTGCGTTGAGCGGTAGTTTTGTTCTAATAAAATAACTTGTGCATTGTTATAATCTTTTTCAAATGACAAGATGTTCGAAATATCAGCTCCGCGCCAGCGATAAATCGACTGATCTGAGTCACCAACTACACAAAGATTTTTAAAACGTGCCGCCAATTGATTAACAAGAATGTACTGAGCACGGTTCGTATCTTGATACTCATCAACGTGAATATATTGGAATTTACGTTGATAAAACTCCAGTACTTCCGGTACACGTTCAAATAATTGAATCGTCGTCATAATTAAATCATCAAAATCAAGTGCACTATTTTTAAGAAGACGCTTTTGGTATTCTGTATACACATCGCTCGTCAGCTTTTCATATGGATCTGCAATTGAGATTTTTTTCGCATATTTTTCTGAAGATAACAATTCATTTTTCGCATTGCTAATTCCCGCAAGAATAGAACGGGGTTCAAATTTCTTCGGATCAATATTGCGCTCTTTCATAATTTTTTTCACAACTGTTAATTGATCACTTGCATCTAAAATTGTAAAGTTACGATTAATACCAATGCGATCAATATCTCGTCGTAAAATGCGCACACACATAGAGTGGAATGTTGAAATCCAAATATCCTCTGCTTCAGGACCAACAAGTTTATCAATACGTTCACGCATTTCACGCGCTGCTTTATTTGTAAACGTAATCGCAAGTATATTCCACGGTGCAACACCTTTTTCGCCAAGTAAATAAGCAATGCGGTGCGTTAACACACGCGTCTTACCACTACCTGCTCCCGCCATAAGTAACAATGGTCCAGACGTTGCTTGGACAGCCTTTTGTTGCTGCGGATTTAATCCTGTTAATAATTTTTCTGTTATACTCATGTATTCGGCCACCTACTTTCCTTTTACAGCTTGTACTGTTGCTAAAGCTTTCTTTATATCTTCATAAATTAAATTTCCAACGACAACTGTATCCGCATATTGCGCCATTTCTTTCGCTTGGTCTGCATTTGCAATCCCGCCGCCATAATATAATGTTGCACTCTGCAGCTCAGCTTTCACTTTTCTTACAAGTTCCGCATCTCCATATGTGCCGCTGTATTCTAAATAGAAAATTGGTAAATGGAGAAGTTTATCTGCCATACGTGCATATGCAATCACATCGTCTTCTGATAGTTCACAATTTGCTTCCGTTAACTTTGCTACTTTCGCTTCTGGATTTAACACACAATATCCTTGCATGAAAATTTCATCCCAGTTCATAATATCTCCATATTCTTTCAATGCCGCATGATGAAGACCTGTTACCCAGTCTACCTTTTGACTGTTTAATACACTTGGGATGTAATAAAAATCGAATCCTGGTGTAATCGAATCCAGCGTTGAAACTTCTAATACACAAGGAACCGCATATCTACGAATGCTTACTAGCATGTGTAATACATTATCAATTGTGATCCCGTCACTTCCGCCAACAATAACAGCATCCGTTCCCGATTCACAAATAAGCTCTAAATGTTCATCGCTTAACTCCTTATTCGGATCAAGCTTAAATACATGTTTCCACTGTGAAATATCGTACATGAAAACACCCTTTCTTTTCTCTAATCGTCTTTACGCATTCTTTCATTATAACAAAAAATGAGCTGCTGACACACGTTCCATGCAACATCTTTTTCTACGTCAAATGTTGGATTGTATACAGAAAAAGCATGCAAGGAACAATAACTCTTGAAATGGATAAACCTATTTCAAAGCTGATGAAAAGGAGTGAATGTCTTGGGCAAGCAAAACATCGGCACAATCAATGCTCTTATTCGTATTACACTTGGTTTTATTCTGCTTAGCTGCAGCACTGCAAAGCTCGTAAGAAAACCATGGTGTACTTGGTCAAAGATTATGCTTTGGGTCGGAGCAATGAGAATCGCAGAAGGCATCATTCGTTTCTGTCCTATTGTCGAAGCATGCAAATTTAGTAAATATATGAACATGCCCGATTTAAAAATGCCAGGCATGGATTTTATGAAGAATGGACAGTCTAATAAACAAGAAGCACCTCCTACTTCTCATAAAGACGAAAAGACAAGTCATGGAAGTTATGATGCTTCTGATAAGGAAATTGAGTCTGAACTCGAAAAGGCTCTTCTGTCCAAACCGCTTTGAATCATTTGTCAACATGCAAGATGCTCTCAAAGAAACTTAGTCGCTACAGTGGGCGGCTAAGTTTTCTTTTATTTTACCACAAACAAGAACTAATGTTCTGTTTGAGAAAATTTTATTTTTTATAAAAATTATAACAAAAACCTATTGTCACCTTTGATATAAAAGTGATATCATTTTTATATCAAAAGGAGGCGAGATCATGAAAGAAAAACAAGTATTTCATGTAAATGGATTTTTAGGACTGCTTGCAGTTTTAGTTTTAATTGGAGTTGGTTTATTAAGTCTTATTAATGAACTATTTGCTATTGGTATTCCTTCTTTTTTATTAGCAGCAATCCTAGCAAGTAGTATCGGAACTGTACAGCCAAACCAAGCAAAAGTAATCACATTTTTCGGTAACTATTTAGGAACTATTCGTGAAAGCGGCCTGTTTTTAACAGTTCCATTTTCATTTCGCCAAACGGTTTCACTACGCGTTGAAAACTTTAATAGTCAGAAATTAAAAGTAAATGATGTAGATGGGAATCCAATTGAAATTGCAGCTGTTGTTGTTTACAAAGTCGTTGATTCCGCAAAAGCGATCTTTGGTGTCGAACATTATGATGCCTTCGTGGAAATTCAAAGCGAAACAGCAATTCGCCACGTAGCAACGAAATATCCGTATGATAATTTCCAAGATGACAACATCGTTACACTGCGCGGAAACTCAGAAGAAATTTCCGAAGAGTTAAAACGAGAGTTAGAAGCACGTTTAGAAATTGCAGGAGTAGAAGTAATCGAAACTCGTTTAACGCACTTAGCTTACGCAACTGAAATTGCCCATGCAATGCTTCAACGTCAACAGGCAAAAGCAGTATTAGCTGCAAGAAAGGAAATTGTAGAAGGTGCCGTACAAATGGCGAAAGATTCTATTCAAAAGCTCGATGAAGAGGGTATACTTGATCTAGATGACGAAAGAAAAGCAAATATGGTTAATAACTTATTAGTTGCCATCGTCTCAGATAAAGGAGCACAACCAGTTATTAATACAGGAAGTCTCTACTAAAGGTTGTAGGTAATCATGGCTAAAAAGAAAAGCTTCCCATTACGAATCGATCCCGAATTGTACGCAATTATTGAAAAATGGGCAAACGACGAATTTCGAAGTGTAAATGCTCATATTGAATATTTACTTCGCGAGATGGCAAAGCAAAAAGGTAAGATAAAAAAAGAGTCCTAACTTTTTAATGAGTAGGACTCTTTTTTCTTTTAGGGATAGCAATATTTTTTTAAGAAAATTGTACTTTCACTTTGAGGCCTTATATCATCGCCAGTATCTAAAGAGTCTGGCCAATCGCACGGTACCCAATATCACTACGATAAAATAGACCGTCGCTTTCAATTTTTGCAATTTCTTTATACACCTTATCTTTCGCTGCTTGTAAGTCCTTTTCTTTACAAGCAACAAACAACACACGCCCGCCATTCGTTACAAATTCCCCGTCTTTCACATCTGTTCCGGCATGAAAGACAATTACATTCTCTAATGTTTCTAAGCCTGTAATGACTGCGCCTTTTTCATAGCTTTCTGGATATCCTTTTGAAGCTAGTACAACACCAATTACTGCTTCTTCAGACCATTCTAAAGTAAGTTCTTTTCCATCTAATACGTGGTTACATACATCCACTAAATCACTTTCTAAACGAGGTAAGATTACTTCTGTTTCTGGATCGCCAAAGCGCGCATTGAATTCAATTACTTTCGGACCTTCACTTGTTAAAATAAGTCCTGCGTATAAAATACCTGTAAAGGAACGTCCTTCTTGTATCATGGCCGCAGCTGTCGGATGTAGAATGGTTTCAATTGCTTGTTCTATAGCTGACTCTGGAATTTGCGGTACCGGAGAATAGGCACCCATTCCACCAGTATTTGGCCCTTTATCACCATCAAAAGCACGTTTATGATCTTGTGCAATTACCATTGGGTATACAGTTGTTCCGTTGACAAATGCCATAAGCGAAAATTCTTGTCCATCTAAAAATTCTTCAATAACAACCTTTTTGCTAGCTTCTCCAAACTTTACGTCTTGCAGCATTTCTTTTACAGCTTGCAATGCTTCTTCTAACGTCATAGCAACTGTTACACCTTTACCAGCCGCTAAGCCGTCTGCTTTAATAACGATTGGTGCGCCGACTTTTTCAATGTATGCCACTGCTTCTTCATAATTTGTAAACGTCTCATATGCCGCTGTTGGAATATCATACTTTTTCATAAGCTCTTTCGTAAAAGCTTTACTTCCTTCAATAACAGCTGCCGCTTTGTTCGGACCAAAAACACGAAGACCTGCTTCTTCAAAACGGTCAACAATACCATTCATAAGCGGAATTTCTGGGCCAACAAACGTTAAACCAACATTATTTTCTTTCGCAAAAGTAATAAGCGCATTAAAATCATTTTCATCAATTGCTACAGGCGTTGCTACGTCTTTCATTCCTTCATTCCCTGGCGCTACATATACAGTTTCTACTTGCTCTGACCTTGCAAACTTCCATGCTAACGCGTGCTCACGTCCACCACGGCCAATTACTAAAACATTCATATTTCATCCTCCATTATTCAAGTTAAAATCCATTCCCTTCTTACGTGTCCAGCGGTATATCGATGGAAGTGGTGCATTTATCGGCGCTTTTCACAATATATCGACCGTTCTTTAAAATATATCGGCGATTCGACATAGGATAAAGACCCTTCGACAATGTTCGACACGCAAACTAAATCATATTCAAAAGTAGAAGAAGATGACCCAAAAGTGGACTTTTGGTCATCTCCTTCGTTTCTCAATTAATGTTTGAAATGACGTACTCCAGTAAATACCATCGCAATGCCGTACTCATCTGCTTTTTGAATGGAATCTTCATCGCGAATGGATCCACCTGGTTGAATGATTGCTGTAATACCAGCTTTAGCCGCTTCTTCTACTGTATCTGGCATTGGGAAATATGCATCAGATGCAAGTGCACTTCCTTGTGCTTTCTCACCCGCTTGTGTAATAGCGATTTTCGCTGAGCCAACGCGGTTCATTTGCCCTGCACCAACACCAATTGTCATATTATCCTTCGCTAAAACAATTGCATTTGATTTTACATGTTTTACAACTTTCCAAGCTAATTTTAAATCATTCCATTCCTGCTCTGTTGGTTCACGCTTTGTTGGAATTGTGATTGTTGCATCTTCTAATGCTAAAGTATCCTCTTCTTGTACAAGTAAACCACCTTGGATAGAAGTTAATTTCTTACTAGCTGCCCTAACTTTAGCAATATCAACAGTTAACAAACGTAAGTTTTTCTTACTTTGCAGCACTTCTAAAGCTTCCTGTGAGAAAGAAGGTGCAATAATGATTTCTAAGAAAATTTCATGTAGCTTTTCTGCAGTAGCTTTATCAATTTCACGGTTAGCTGCAATAATGCCGCCAAAAATCGATACTGGATCTGCTTCGTAAGCACGTGCATATGCTTCATGAATATCAGCTCCAACACCAACGCCGCATGGATTCATATGTTTTATCGCTACAACTGCTGGTTCTGTAAATTCTTTCACGATGCTAAGCGCTGCATCTGCGTCATTGATGTTATTATAAGATAACTCTTTACCATGTAATTGTTCTGCATATGCAACAGAAGAAGTTGCTGCAAACGGTGCCTTATAGAACGCTGCTTTTTGATGTGGATTTTCGCCGTAACGTAAATCTTGTTTTTTCTCAAACGTAACAGTTAACGTTTCAGGGCTTTCTTCTCCTGTTTGTTCTGTTAAATAGTTTGAAATTAATGCATCATATGCCGCTGTATGACGGAATACTTTTGCTGCTAATTTACGTTTTGCTTCTTTTGAAACTTCTCCACTTTCCTTTAATTCTGCTAATACAACATCGTAATCTGTTGGATCCACGACAACCGTTACAAACTCGTGGTTTTTCGCAGCAGATCGAATCATTGTCGGGCCGCCGATATCAATATTTTCAATCGCATCAGCAAATGTCACATCTGGTTTTGCAATTGTTTCTTTAAATGGATACAGGTTTACAACAACAAAGTCAATCGGCTGAATGTCAAGTTCATTCATTTGGGACATATGCGTTTCGTTATCACGTACAGCAAGAAGTCCACCATGGATGTTTGGATGTAATGTTTTCACACGACCATCCATAATCTCTGGAAAACCTGTTACTTCAGAAATTCCAATTACTTGTAAGCCGTTTTCTTCTAGTAACTTTTTCGTCCCACCTGTTGAAATCACTTCAATCCCTTGCTCAAGTAATCCTTTTACAAATTCTACAACTCCAGCTTTATTTGAAACACTGACTAATGCACGCTTTTTCATTTATTCTCCACCCCTAGTTGTATTAAATTGCCGCTCTTATAACTTTACTTCAGAATGTAATAAAGATTTCACCGTATCTACGTACAATCTATGTTCGACAAGTTGAATTTTCTTTTGTAAACTTTCTCGTGTATCATTTTCAGAAACTGTTACTGCTTCTTGAGCGATAATTGGCCCAGTGTCCATACCTGCATCAACGTAATGGATCGTTACACCTGTTACTTTCACACCAGCTTCAATTGCTTGCCCAACTGCATCTTTTCCAGGAAAGCTTGGCAATAGTGAAGGGTGAATGTTAACGATTCTCCCTCCATAAGCAGCTAGCAATGTCGGACCAATTAAACGCATATACCCCGCTAGAATAATCCAATCAATCTCGTACTCTTGCAATTTCTTTACTATTTCTTGTTCGAATGCTTCCTTTGATTCATACGCTTTCGCTGAAAAGGAAAAGCAAGGAACATGATGATTATTTGCGCGCTCTATAACACGTGCGCCCGGCTGATCACATACGAGCAAACTAAGCTTTGCATCTAATCTTCCAGCCTCTACCGCGTCCACAAGTGCTTGGAAATTAGAACCGCTTCCTGAAGCAAAAATTGCTAATCGGCTCATGATACCGCGCCTCCATCAAATGTAACACCTGAACCTTTCACAGTGCGTCCGATGATACGAGCTGTTTCCCCTTGTTCTTCTAAAAGGTTCATAGCACCTTCTGCATCTTCTTCTTTGACCGCTACTACCATACCAATACCCATGTTAAAAATATTGAACATTTCTTCTTTCTTTAATTGACCAACTTCTTGCAGTAAATCAAAGATTGGATGAACTGTCCAAGAACCGAGTTCAATTTGTGCTCCGATACCTTCTGGCAACATACGTGGAATATTTTCAATAAATCCACCGCCAGTAATATGAGCCATGCCAGTTACGTTATATTTCTTCAATAGTTCTAAAATAGGTTTGACGTAAATTTTCGTTGGTTTTAATAATTCTTCACCAAGTGGTAGTTCTAAACGACCATAAATACGATCAAGTGAAAGTTGTCCATCCTCTACCAACACTTTACGTACAAGAGAATAACCATTACTATGAATTCCGCTAGAAGCAAGTCCAATTAATACTTGATTCTCTTCAATAGATTGTCCTGTAACAATTTTCTTTTTATCAACAATACCAACCGTAAATCCTGCTAAATCATATTCTTCCTCAGAATACATCCCTGGCATTTCAGCTGTTTCTCCGCCGATTAATGAACAACCAGCCTGACGGCATCCTTCTGCAATTCCTTTGACGATGTCTTCAATTTTACTAGGTTCTGCTTTACCGCAAGCAATATAATCAAGGAAAAAGAGTGGCTCTGCTCCTTGAACAACAATGTCATTTACACACATTGCAACTGCATCGATACCGATTGTGTCATGTTTGTCCATCATGAAAGCGAGCATTAATTTTGTCCCTACACCATCTGTTCCAGATACTAATACTGGCTCTTCTAATGCGAATTTTGAAAGATCAAACATCCCTCCAAAACCGCCTAACCCGCCTAGCACTTCTTTTCTCATCGTTGTTTGCACGTGTTTTTTCATGCGAGATACCGCTTCATATCCAGCTTCAATATCTACTCCTGCTTGCTTATATGCATTCGCCATCGTTTCTATACACCTCGTCTTTTTATACTGAAAGAATTTCTCCCGTCTACTGGGTAGTAACTGTAAGAAAAAGCGAGCTTCTACACAGCATATAGTAGAAGCTGCTATGCTTTCTTATCGTGCTCTATATAAATCTATTTTAAATTCCCGACATATAGGTCGATGCTGTGCAGACAAAAAATGACTTACACTCTTTTGCTCCCTGTGTTTTAAACCTTGCATGTGGTAGAAAAAGGCCCTGACCGCTTCTATGCACGGCCAGATGCTCTCGCCCCTCCCTAAAAAGAAAAGGTTTTTTATGTCGTTTTTTAACTTATATATCTTTGCCTTATTTCATACTTGCTAAAAGTTCTTGCTCATAATCATAAAGAGCCGTCGGATAATCGCCATTAAAGTAAGCCATACATAAACCGCCATATTTCCCTTCGTACGGACGGCCAATTGCATTAATTAAACCCTCTTCACTTAAAAATGTTAAAGAGTCTGCTCCAATGATTTCACGAATTTCTTCTATTGAATGATTTGCTGCGATTAATTCTTTTCTTGTTTGAATGTCAATTCCATAGAAGCACGGATACTTAAGAGGCGGCGAAGCAATTCTTACATGCACTTCTGTTGCCCCAGCCTCGCGAAGCATACGAACAATTCGCTTGCTTGTTGTACCACGTACGATAGAATCGTCAATCATAACAACACGTTTTCCTTCAACAACACCTCGTACTGCTGAAAGTTTCATTTTTACCCCTTGTTCACGCAATTCTTGAGAAGGTTGAATAAACGTACGTCCAACATAACGATTTTTAATTAAGCCTAACTCATAAGGAATTCCAGTTGCTTCTGCATAGCCGATCGCTGCCGAAATACTAGAATCAGGTACACCTGTTACAACATCTGCTTCAACCGGAGCTTCCTTTGCTAACAACTTCCCCATATTTTTACGCGCTGCATGGACGTTAACACCAGCAATGTTTGAATCAGGGCGAGCAAAGTAAATGTACTCCATGCTGCAAATGGCATGTTCTACATCATTTGTAAAACGATCTATCTGAATTCCTTCATCATTAATGATAAGTAATTCTCCAGGTTCTACATCACGAATGTATGTTGCTCCTACTACATCAAAAGCACATGTTTCAGATGCTACAACGTATGCATCTCCCATCTTTCCAATCGAAAGCGGACGGAATCCATTTGGATCTAATGCAACAATCATTTCATTTCCTGTTAATAATAAATAAGCAAAAGCACCTTTTACTTTGTTTAATGCATCTTTTACACTTTCAATTAATGTACCTTTTGTATTGCGTTTAATTAAATGAAGCAATACTTCTGTATCCGAACTTGTTTGAAAAATACTTCCCTCTGCCTCTAATTCACGGCGAAGCATTTTTGCGTTAATTAAATTACCGTTATGAGCTAATGCCATACTATGGTCTGAAAAGCGAAATAACAGTGGTTGAACATTCGCAACTTCAGCGCCGCCTGCTGTCGCATAACGAACGTGCCCAATCGCTGATTTTCCGTTTAAATCATCTAACTCACCGCGTGAAAACACTTCTGATATTAAACCAAGCCCTCTATGACCAGTGATTTTCTCCCCATTATTTACAACAATGCCAGCGCCTTCTTGACCACGGTGCTGCAAGCTATGCAATCCATAATACGTAACTTGTGCTGCATTTTCATGCCCCCAAATTCCGAAAACGCCGCATTCTTCATTTAGCCCCTTTATTTCATTAAGCATGGAATAGCCCCTTTCCAAGCCGTTCTCATTTCATCAACATCCGCTGTAAGCAATACTTCCTTTTCTTCATTACGAATTGTTAATTGATTTGTATTTGTTACTTCCCCAACACAAAGTGCATCTACCATATTTTCAAACGCTTCTTTTTGCTCGCGTTTTACTGTAACAATAAAGCGAGATTGTGATTCTGCAAATAACATCGCTGTCGCTTCTCCAGCTAACTTCACATCTGCGCCTAATCCGCTTGTTCCCATTGCACTTTCTGCGAAAGCAACTGCTAATCCGCCTTCTGCAACGTCATGTGCTGATTGGACAAGACCTTCTTGAATCGCTGCTAGTAATTGCTTTTGACGTTTTTCTTCTACTTCTAAATCGATGCTTGGTGCTTGACCGAAAATTTTTCCATACACCATTTTTTGTAATTCACTACCACCAAACTCCGCTTTCGTTTCACCGATTATATAAACGAGATCACCAGCTTGCTTAAACTCTTGCGTTGTTACATGCTTTACGTCATGTACAAGACCAACCATACCAACAGTTGGTGTTGGGTATACTGCTTCCCCACTGCGCTCATTGTACATTGATACGTTTCCACCAATAACAGGTGTATGTAACGTGCGGCACGCTTCGCTCATACCATCTACTGACTTCTCAATTTGCCAGAAGATTTCTGGCTTTTCAGGGTTACCAAAGTTTAAGCAATCTGTAATTGCAAGTGGCTCACCGCCAGAACATACAATATTACGAGCTGCTTCTGCTACAGCAATTTTTCCGCCTACTTCGGGATCTAAATAAATGTAGCGAGAGTTACAATCCGTTGTCATTGCTAATGCTTTATTTGTTCCGCGAACACGAACAACCGCTGCGTCAGACCCTGGTGTAACAACTGTGCTTGTGCGTACTTGGTAATCGTATTGATCATATACCCACTCTTTACTTGCAATCGTTGGTTGTTGTAATAAAGATAGTAATGTCTCTTCATAATTCTCCACTTTTGGTGTTTCCATCTTCATTTGTTGGAATTCTGCAAAATACGCAGCTTCTTTTGAAGGCTTATGATAAACAGGTGCCTCCTCTGCTAATGCATCAGCCGGCACTTCCGCCACCATTTCACCTTTATGGAATAAACGAAGCATTTTATCTTCTGTTACTTTTCCCATTACTACTGCTGCAAGGCCATATTTTTCAAATAGCTCTACAATCTCTTGTTCTCTACCTTTTTTCACGACGATTAACATACGCTCTTGTGATTCAGAAAGCATCATCTCATATGGTGTCATGCCTGTTTCACGCTGCGGTACATCATCTAAATACATTTCAATACCCATACCTGCTTTACTTGCCATCTCTGCTGAAGATGATGTTAAGCCTGCCGCTCCCATATCTTGAATACCGACAAGTGCATCGGATTTGATTAGTTCTAAGCATGCTTCAATTAAAAGCTTCTCCATAAATGGATCGCCTACTTGCACCGCTGGGCGTTTTGCATCGGAATCCTCAGATAGCTCTTCTGATGCGAATGTTGCACCGTGAATACCGTCGCGGCCTGTTGCTGCACCAACATACATGACTGTATTACCAGCACCGTGCGCTTGACCTTTTTTAATGTCTTCATGGTTAATTAACCCAACGCACATTGCGTTTACAAGTGGATTTCCTTCATAACATGGATCGAACTGTACTTCTCCGCCAACAGTTGGAATCCCGATGCAGTTACCGTATCCCGCAATACCCGCTACAACTTCTTCAAATAAATATTTTACGCGTGGTGATTGTAGCTCACCGAAGCGAAGTGAATTTAACATAGCAATTGGACGTGCTCCCATAGAAAACACATCACGGATAATACCGCCAACCCCTGTCGCTGCACCTTGATACGGTTCAATTGCAGATGGATGGTTATGACTTTCCATCTTAAATACTACCGCTTGATTATCACCGATATCAACGATTCCAGCGCCTTCACCAGGACCTTGCAGTACACGTTCACCAGTCGTTGGGAACTTACGAAGAACTGGCTTTGAGTTTTTATAACTACAATGCTCTGACCACATAACAGAGAACAATCCTGTTTCTGTATAGTTTGGCAGGCGGCCTAAAATCTTTTCAACCATGGCAAACTCTTCGTCTGTTAATCCCATTTCCGCATAAATGCGTTCTTCTTTAATTTGAGTTGGATTTGGTTCAAGCAGTAACGACATATGTTTCCCTCCAATGTTTCAAAATAGATTGAAATACTTTTAGACCATCCGCTCCTCCAAGCAATTCATCAACAGCACGCTCTGGATGCGGCATCATACCAAGTACATTTCCTTGCTCACTTACAATCCCTGCAATATCTGAAACGCTTCCGTTTGGATTCTCTACATAACGGAAGACAATTTGATTATTTTCTTCTAACTGTTTCAATGTTGCTTCATCACAGTAGTAGTTTCCTTCACCATGAGCGATCGGAATATCGATCACTTCATCTTTCTCATATTGCGATGTAAACATTGTTGTATTATTTTCAACACGAAGCTGAACAGTGCGGCACATAAATTTTAAGTTTTTATTACGAATTAATGCACCAGGCAATAGTCCAGACTCTACTAAAATCTGAAATCCGTTACATACACCTAAGATTGGTTTTCCTGCTTCAGCTGCTTTTCGTACACCTTTCATTGCGTTTGCAAAGCGAGAAATAGCTCCGCAGCGAAGGTAATCACCGTAAGAGAAACCACCTGGTAGTAAAATTGCATCGTACTGATCTAAGTTTTCTTCACTATGCCAAACGTAGTCTACATCTTGGCCAAGCTCATCTTTAATTGCATGAAACATATCTACGTCACAGTTCGAACCTGGGAAAACGATTACGGCAAATTTCACTGCGCGACAACCTCCTCAACTTCATAGCGATAATCTTCAATCACTACGTTCGTTAATAATTTTTCGCACATTTCTTTTACCTTTGCATCAATATCTGTAACTGATTTACCAATTGTTAGTTCCATATATTTACCAATGCGCACATCTTGTACTTCTGTAAAGGAAAGACTATGAAGTGCTCCTTTTACCGCTGTTCCTTGTGGATCTAATACACTTTCTCTTAACGTTACATATACCTTTACTTTATACATGTGAAGCTCCCCCTAATCGTTTTAAAATCTCTTCATAAGCCTCTGTTAAATTACCAAGATCACGACGGAATACATCTTTATCAAATTTTTCATTGCTCGCTTCATCCCATAAGCGGCATGTGTCTGGTGAAATTTCATCCGCTAATAAAATTTCTCCATCTTCTGTTATACCGAACTCTAATTTAAAATCTACTAATCTTACACGACAGCTTGCGAAATGCTCAATCAACACTTGATTGATTTGTAGAGCTTTTTCTCGTAGTATGCTTACTTGCTCTGGCGTTGCAACGTTCAACACACGAATATGATCTTCTGTTACAAGAGGATCCCCTAAATCATCATCTTTGTAGTAAAATTCGACGATTGGTGTTGTAAGTGTAGTACCTTCTTCCATACCTAGTCGTTTTGAAAGACTACCCGCAATCACATTTCTTGTGACAACTTCTAATGGAATAATGCTTACTTTTTTTACAATTTGTTCTGTTTCTGATACTTTCTCAACAAAGTGTGTTTTGATTCCTACTTCTTGTAACTTTCTGAATAAAAGAGTTGTAATCTCGTTGTTCAGACGACCTTTTCCTGTAATCGTTGCTTTCTTTTCCCCATTGAAAGCAGTAGCACTATCTTTATACTCTACCCAAACCATATCTGCTGCTTCTGTACGATAAATTCTTTTTGCTTTACCTTCATACAGCAATTCTAGCTTTTGCATTTCGCAAGCCCCCTGTAGTTTGAAAAATGTGAATAGTATGTTTATAAATAATGGCACAGAATGAAATGATTCTGTGCCATATAAAATTATCAGTTTAAGCCAAGACGTTCAAAAATTGTATCAACATGTTGCAAGTGATGTTCATAGTTGAAACATTCATTGATTTCTTCTTGTGTTAATTTGCTTGTAATACGCTCATCGGCTTCTACAAGCTCTTTAAATTGTACTTGCGTTTCCCATGCTTCCATCGCTTTAGGTTGTACAATATCATAAGCTTCTTCACGTACCATACCTTTGTCGATTAACGTAAGCATTACGCGCTGAGAGTAAATTAGGCCATATGTTCTTTCCATGTTTCGTTTCATGTTCTCTGGGAATACCGTTAAGTTTTTCACGATATTACCGAAACGATTTAACATGTAATTTAATGCGATTGTTGCATCTGGTAAAATAACACGCTCTGCAGAAGAGTGTGAAATATCACGTTCATGCCATAATGGAACATTCTCGTAAGATGTCATCATATAACCACGGATAACACGAGCTAAACCAGTCATATTTTCAGAACCGATTGGATTTCGTTTATGCGGCATTGCAGAAGAACCTTTTTGTCCTTTCGCAAATGACTCTTCCACTTCACGTGTTTCACTCTTTTGTAAACCGCGAATTTCAACTGCCATTTTCTCAATAGATGTTGCGATTAATGCAAGTGTTGACATGTAATGTGCATGACGATCACGTTGCAATGTTTGCGTTGAAATCGGAGCTGCTTCTAACCCTAAGTTTTCACAAACATATTTTTCTACGAATGGATTAATGTTTGCGAATGTACCCACTGCACCAGACAATTTACCAACGCGAACTGTATCAGCTGCTTGTTTAAAACGTTCTAAGTTACGTTTCATTTCTTCATACCAAAGACCAAGTTTTAAACCAAATGTTGTTGGTTCTGCATGAACACCGTGCGTTCTTCCCATCATAATTGTGTATTTATGTTCTTTTGCTTTGTTAGCTAAAATAGTAATGAAATTTTCTAAATCGTTTAGTAGAATCTCATTTGCTTGTTTTAAGATATAAGATAAAGCTGTATCTACTACGTCTGTAGATGTTAAACCATAATGTACCCATTTGCGTTCTTCACCTAATGCTGGTGTTTCTGATACAGCACGAGTGAAAGCAACTACATCATGACGCGTTTCTTGCTCAATTTCATAAATACGATCAATATCGAAAGATGCATGTTCACGAAGCTTTTTCACATCTTCTTTTGGAATATCGCCAAGCTCAGCCCATGCTTCACAAGCTAAGATTTCAACTTCTAACCATGCTTTAAATTTATTTTCTTCCGTCCAAATCGCACCCATCTCAGGGCGTGTATAACGACTAATCATCTTTTTCCCTCCAAAAGTTGTTCTTGATGGTCCCAAATATGCAAACTCTTCGCTTTTTCTAAAGCAACTTCAATATTTTCATTTAAAATATTTACATGCCCCATTTTACGCTGCGCTTTTGCTTCTTCTTTTCCATACAAGTGTAAATAGCACCCGGTAAATCTATTCACTTGTCTTAGGACCCCTTCTATATGTTCGCCTAAAATGTTTACCATGACAACTGGTTTTAACAAATTTGTTTCTCCTAGAGGTAAATTACAGATTGCTCGAATATGTTGCCCAAATTGACTTGTTTCACATGCATCGATTGTATAGTGCCCAGAATTGTGAGGTCTTGGTGCTAATTCATTAATATAAATCTCACCATCTGCCGTAGCAAACATTTCTACTGCTAGCGTTCCCACAAGCTGAAGTTCATCCGCAAGTACCTGTGCATATGCAATTGCTTTTTGTGAAAGTGCTTCTGTGATGCGAGCTGGTACGATGGATTCATGTAAAATGTTATTTACATGAATATTTTCAGCTACTGGAAATACCTTCGTTTCACCACTAACACTGCGAGTGACAATAACTGATACTTCTTTTTCAAATGGCACCCATTTTTCAAGAATACATTCAGTCTGATTTACAAGTTCCCTCGCTCTTACAACATCCGCTTCGCTTCTTAAAACAACTTGCCCTTTCCCGTCATATCCCCCTGTTGTTGTTTTTAACACACAGGGAAAGGAAAGTTCCTTAATTGCTTCTAAAAGTGCATCTTGCGTCTGCACGAGTCTATATGGTGCAACTGGTAAGCCAACATTTACGATTGCATTCTTTTCTGTAAAACGATTTTGCGTTTTATTTAACAACTGACTACCTTGTGGTAAATACGCATGTTTTTCAAGCCATTGTAAACATCTATAATCAATATTTTCAAATTCATATGTGATAACATCGCTTATTTCCGCTAAATGCTGAATCGCTTTCAAATCATCATATGCTGCAACAATTTCAATATCAGCAACTTGTGCACATGGCGAATGCTTTGCCGGATCTAGTACAGCAATTTTATAACCCATTTCCTTCGCTGCTAGCGCCATCATTCTTCCAAGCTGGCCACCGCCAATAATTCCAATTGTTTTTCCAGGTAAAATGATTCTTGTCATATCAGTTCACTACCTTCACGCACATTTTTCTCGATTGCTTCTCTTCTCAATTCTAATGCATCATGTATATCATCATGAAATGATCCAAGTATTTGTGCTGCAAGTAGTCCTGCGTTTGTTGCACCAGCCTTACCGATCGCGACAGTCGCCACCGGAACCCCTCCTGGCATTTGAACGATAGACAGTAACGAATCTAAACCATTTAACGCTTTTGATTGAACAGGAACACCGATTACAGGAAGATTTGTCTTCGCTGCAACCATCCCTGGTAAATGAGCGGCTCCGCCAGCTCCAGCAATAATAACTTTTAATCCACGTTCACGAGCTGTTTCTGCATATTCAAACATATAATCTGGAGTCCGATGAGCGGATACAACTTTCTTCTCATACGGAATGTTTAATTCATCTAAAATGTCACAAGCATATTTCATTGTTTCCCAGTCTGACGTGCTTCCCATTATGATTCCAACTAGTGATTTCATATTAGAATCCCCCCGATTCAAATAAAAAAAGCCTGAAATAGAACATTTTCTCTTTTACTATGAGAGAAAGCGCTCTACTCAGGCATATGTATCCCTTGTGAATAGAAAAATACCGAGTGACTTTCCCTCATAGTCTAACGAATAACGGTCGTTAGGTAGAGACTTGCAGGCCATATCCCCGCGATTATATGAGGTACGATATAATATTGTTTCTACCGTTATATTAACAGGTGTTATTCAAACATGTCAACAAATAATCGAATGTTTTTTTGCCCAACACATTATAACGTTCGTGTTTTAGTTATAATAAAAAGAAGAACCGAAAAAATATGCAAAAAAGGAAGGGAATTAAAGAAGAAATGCGAGAATATATGCAATTTATCTTACATAACGATTCACTATATAAATAGGAAGGATTCCATTCAAAAACAATTCAAAGTTATTGCGGTTGGAGATATAGCAGGAACTACTTTTTGTATATTTAAGCATCGCCTATGATACTATTATTATAAATTCACACTAATTTATAGGTGGTTTAATTATGAGGGAACTTAACATATTGTCATATTTATGTTTTTCTATCGCAATAACTGCTGCAATTATTACATCCGCTTTTATAACATCTGACTTTTTCTATTCTCATTATTTAAAACTTATACTTGTTGTAGAAATAATCAGTCCCATTATCGGAATTATTTTAGGTTCTTTCGGAAAACCTGGAAAACCAAAACAAATTGCTATTATTTTAAACAGCATCTTCTTTATTCTTTTTTCACTTTTGGCATTATTAAATTTATGGATTATGATATTTGGCAAGTAAGATTCAACTAATAATCAGTGGGGGTTCTTCATCCCCCCACTGATTAACTGCTCGTTAATACGGGATAAAAATGAACACAAAAAAACCTAAGTCAATTGACTTAGGTTTTTGCCTGGCAACGTCCTACTCTCACAGGGACAAAGTCCCAACTACCATCGGCGCTAGAGAGCTTAACTTCCGTGTTCGGTATGGGAACGGGTGTGAC